>JANQEZ010000320.1 GCA_028278115.1 Clostridia bacterium | reverse complement strand
TAGGTTGTTGGTTATGGTAAGATTAGTATTCCTAGGATTCAGGCGTTTGATTTTTCTATTTTATGGAAGCTATCGCTTTATTTCTTGTAAAGTGGTGTAAAATTTAAACAAGGGTGTCTCAGTACAATGAATTTCCTTGTTATTGAAATTCATTCTGAAACACCCTGCATCTAAGCTTTAGGAAGTCTACTTTAAGATGACCCCATAAAATTATTATTCTTTAATTGGCTTTTTAAGAAATCCTAACATAAATGCTGTTACGAAGGAACCTATTAGTATAGCCAGTACATATAATAATGGATTTCCTTCAACTATAGGAATTACAAATGCTCCACCGTGGGGTGCTGGAAGTCCTATATTAAATATCATCGCCAACGCTCCTGCTAAAGCAGAGCCAATGATTATTGACGGTATAACTCTACCCGGGTCGGCAGCTGCAAATGGTATTGCACCCTCTGTGATAAATGATGCACCCATGATATAGTTTGTAGTTCCTGCTTCTCTTTCACTCTTTGTAAATCTATTTTTAAATAAAGTAGTTGCAATTGCGATTCCAAGGGGAGGTACCATTCCACCTGCCATAACAGCAGCATGGGGAGCAAAGTTACCTGCATCGATCATGGCTATACCGAAGGTAAATGCTGCTTTATTGATAGGTCCACCCATATCCACAGCCATCATACCACCTAAAATCAAACCTAAAATAACTTTGTTAGCTGTTCCCATTGTGCCAAGCCAAGCTTGCAAAGCTGTGTTCATGCTATTTACAGGGTTTACGATAACAAGCAGCATTATTGCCCCTGTGATAAATATGCCGAATAAAGGATATAGTAAAACTGGTTTTATACCTTCAAGTGAAGATGGAAGCTTGTCAAAAGCCCTTTTAAGCAGTAAAATAACATAACCACCTAAGAAGCCTGCAATAAGACCGCCTAAAAATCCTGCTCCGTTATTTGCTGCAATAAACCCACCAACCATAGCAGGTGCAAAACCCGGTCTATCTGCAATACTCATACCTATAAATCCTGCTAGTATTGGTATCATAAGTGCAAATGCACTTCCTCCACCTATATCCATTAGAAGCTTAGCAAAGGGATGGAATGAAGGGTCACTTGGATCAAAGGCTGTGATTCCAAACATAAATGAAATAGCTATCAATATACCTCCACCAACTACGAAGGGAAGCATGTTGGAAACACCATTCATAAGATGTTTATAGAATCCTGTTCTCTCATGTCTGCCGCCACTCATATTATTCCCATCATCGGTATGGTTGTATATCGGTGCATCTCCATTTACCCCTCTATTTATAAGCTCTTCTGGATTTTTTATACCCTGTACCACTGGAACTTGAATTACTTTTTTGCCATCAAATCTTGCCATTTCCACCTTTTTATCGGCTGCAATTATTATGGCTGTTGCTTTCTCTATTTCTTCAGTCGTTAATTTGTTTTTAGCACCTGTGGAGCCATTGGTTTCAACCTTAAAATCAATACCCATTTCCTTAGCTTTCTTTTTTAGGGAATCTGCCGCCATATAGGTATGAGCTATTCCTGTGGGACAAGCTGTTACTGCTAAAACTAAGGCTTTAGAAGTTTTCATATTAGACCCCTCTTTCTCTAACTTACTTTCTTCATAATCATCAATTATATTTAATAATTCCTTTTCACTTTTAGCATTTACAAGTCTATCTCTAAAACCATCTTCCATAAGCAAAGTAGATAGTCTTGATAAAGTTTCTAAATGCTCATTATTTGCACCTTCTTTACCGGCAATCATAAAGAATATATGGGCTGGCTCTCCATCTAGGCTATCGTAATTTATACCTGCTTTCGAGTAGCCAAATGCCAAGGCTGAGGTTTTGACTGCCGAGGTTTTGGCATGAGGGATTGCAATCCCATTACCTACACCTGTTGAAAATTGTGCTTCTCTTTCTAAAATAGCTGTTTTAAACTCTTCCTTTCTTTCTAGCCTGCCTGCACTGTCTAATTTGTCAACTAGTTCATTTATTACTTCTTCTTTCGTTGCAGCTTTTAAGTTTAGAATTATTAAATCCTCAGTTAACAATTCAGTTATTTTCATATACTTCCTCCCCCTCTACTTTAATTGAGATATTTCTATCTCCTCTAATAGCTTTATAACGTCCTGCTTTTTACACAGGTCATTTGAGAATGCAGTTGCACTGCCAGATGCAACTCCCCATCTAAAGGCTTCCAAAATACTGCTTTCATCCATGTAATTTGATAAAAAACCACCAATCAAGGAATCCCCTGCACCTACTGAATTTTTAACTACACCCCTTGGTGCCTTTGCATGAAATACTCCTTTACTACTTATCAAAAGTGCTCCTTCGCCAGCCATTGAAACTATTACATTTTGTGCTCCCATAGATATCAGCTTCTTAGCATAATATATAGTATCTTCTATGCTATATATTTTTTTGCCAAATATTTCACTAAGCTCATCTTTATTTGGTTTTATCAAAAATGGCTTATATTCAAGGGTAGCTGTTAGTGCTTCTCCCGTGGTATCTACAATCATTTTGACATCATTTTTAATACATCTTTTTTGTATTATTGTATAGATATCTCTTGGGAGGTTTTTTTGGACGTTTCCTGCAAGGACAACAAAATCATCCCTTGTTAATCGCTCTATCTTCTCAAGTAAATTATTTAAATCGTTTTCCTTTATTTCAGGCCCTACCCCATTCATTTCTGTTTCTTCCTCGGCTTTAAGCTTTACATTTATTCTTGTTTCCCCTGCCACTTGTATAAAATCCGTATCAACGCCTTCAGCTTTTAAAAAGTCCTCAATGTATTTACCTGTAAAGCCTCCAACAAACCCTAAGGCTTTACTTTTTACCCCAAGATTATTCAGCACCCTTGATACATTAATTCCTTTTCCACCAGGATACTTAAACTCCTTTTCTACTCGGTTAACATTTCCTATGCTAAAATTTTCTACTTGTATAATATAATCTATAGATGGATTAAATGTAATTGTATATATCATTACTTTGTCACAACCTTTAATCTAGTCTTCTTTGCATATCTTTCATAATCTTCTACTTCTGAATTGGTAATAATAGTTGCTGCCTTTAAATCTGCTATCTTAATAAAGGCAACTTCACCAAACTTACTTTCATCTGCCAGTACAAAGGCTTCCTTTGAAAGCTGTATAGCGTTTTCCTTAAGTACGGCTTCCTCTGGGTCAGGGGTTGTAAATCCATACTCAAGATGTATTGCATTTGTGCCTAAAAAACATTTATCAAATCTAAATTTCTCTAGGTTTTTTAAGGCATTACTTCCCACAACAGCCTTAGTTCTCGCCTTAACACTGCCTCCTAATATATAGGCATTTATATTTCTCTCTACAAGGGCATCAATATGTTTAAGCCCATTTGTAACTACAGCAATATCTTTTATATCCATATATTGAATCATATTGAAGGTTGTTGTTCCCGCATCTAGATATATGCAATCCCCCTCCTCTATTAATGTCACTGCGTATTTTGCTATTCTCGATTTTTCACTTATATATTGGTCTTGCTTTTCTTTATAGCTGGGTTCATTAAATCTTCCCTTAAGGAGTGTTGCCCCTCCATGAATTCTTTTTAGCTCATGAATGCCTTCAAGATATGTGAGGTCACGCCTTATGGTTGACTCCGAAGTATCTGTGAGATTTACCAGTTCATTTATCTTAACTACACCTTTTTTTCTGAGTATTTCTAATATCTTTTGTTGTCTTTCTTCAGTCAGCATTTTAATCACCTCTGATTACCTCTTGTTTTTATTATAATTTATAGCTTTCTAAAAATCAATCATTTTCTTTCATTTTCATTCACAAACAATCACGACTGTTTAAGTTTCCATTCAATTTCATCCACTTTTCCTTCTAAGAGAGTTAGCTTTATACAAAGCTTTTGATTTTTTATAGTAAAAAACCACAAGCAACTACTTACTATGCCTGTGGTTTTGATATAAAGATAAACGCTTTTAAACCTTAATTAGTTTTTCAAAGAAAACAATGAATGCTTCTACATTTTTTCTTTGAAAATATTAAATTAACCCCTTGTGCTAGTTCATGCCGCCGGGGGTATTTGATATTTCCTTTTCGTTCATGCTATGAACCTGTTTTTTTATATATTTTGAAGGAGAAAACA
>JANQEZ010000247.1 GCA_028278115.1 Clostridia bacterium | reverse complement strand
AACAACTTTTCAAAGTAGTTTATATATAGAATAATGTTTTGAAATCCAATGATTTCAACTGTATTATCCAATTAAAGATTTAAATTTAGTTTAATATCCTATAAATCATCCTTCTTTGATATTTTATTAATACCCAAGCAATTTATTTTTAAACAGTTTTTTCATATTCTTTTTTTATTTCTTTAAAATCTTCCCAAAAGGGCTTTTTCTTGCTTTCATCCCTGAGGAGGGCTGCGGGATGGAAGGTTGGCATTATCTTATATCCCTTTTTCTCTATCCATTCACCTCTTTGCCTTGTGATCTTTAAATTCTTATCTATTATATTTTTTGCAGCTATAGAGCCTAGACATACTATTATTTTTGGCTTTATAAGCTTTACCTGCCATCTTAGATAGGGTATGCATGACTGAATTTCATCCTCCTGTGGGTTTCTATTATTTGGAGGACGACATTTCACTATATTTGCTATAAAAACGTCTTCCCTCTTTAATCCAATTGCTTCTATTGCCTTGGTGAGCAGTTTACCCGCTGCTCCCACAAAGGCTTCTCCCCTCAGGTCCTCGTCTCTGCCCGGTCCCTCTCCTATAAACATAATATGGGCTTTAGGATTTCCCTGACCAAAGACAACATTAGTTCTTCCCTTAGATAGTCTGCACTTTCTACAGTTGTGGGTAATCTCCTTTAATTCTTCTAAGGTATACATATTTTCACCACCTTCTCCCCGGAAGTATCATAAAGCTTATGTTTATCCTAAGCTCAATCTTACTTTATGGTAATTATACAAGTAACGCCCTATAAAATCAAAAAAATTTTAAATTTTATAATTTTTTATGATAATTTATATGGTAAAAAACCTTAGAATAGAGTACTATTAAAAAAAGTTTATATATTGGGGGAATGAGAATATGAACCTTGAGCAAAGAATTGAAGATATGAGAGATGAAATTATTAAATCTACCCAAGAGATAATTAGAAAAAAAAGTGTTAAGGATTCTCCAAAGAATGTGATGCCCTTCGGTGAAGATATTCATAATTGCTTTACTCATACCCTAAATTTATGTGGGGAGTTTGGATTTAAAACAAAGAATATTGATAATTACGGTGGTCATGCTGAATTTGGTCATGGAGAAGAAGTGGTTGGGGTGCTGGTTCATCTCGATGTTGTTCCAGAGGGTGATAATTGGACATATCCTCCCTATGGAGGGGAAATCCATGATGATAAAATTTATGGACGTGGGGCAATTGACGATAAGGGTCCTGCTATAGCCGCCCTATATGCTATGAAGGCAATCAGGGACTCTGGAGTAAAGTTAAGTAAGAAAATCCGTATTATATTTGGACTTGATGAGGAAAGCGGCTGGGAGGGATTAAATTATTATTTAAAACATGAAAAGGCTCCCAATGTTGCCTTCACTCCCGATGCTGATTTTCCTGCCATTCATGGAGAAAAGGGTATTCTCATATTCGATTTAGTGAAGGACTTTAAAAATAAAAGCAATGATGAAGGTGTTAGAGTACTAAGTATTACGGGAGGCAATAGACCAAATATGGTTCCCGATTATTGCGAGGCACATCTTGTTTGTGATACACAGCTTAAGAAAAAGCTCGATGAATATATAAAGAAGAATAATGTTAAGCTCAATATTACTGAAATGAAAGATAGGGTCATAATAAAATCCTATGGTGTTTCTGCCCACGGTAGTCTTCCGGAGAATGGAGAAAATGCTGTATCTCAGATGATTTTATTTTTAAATACCTTAAATCTTTCTAAGGGAGATATTTCTGATTTTATCAGATTATACTCAAATAAAATCGGTATGCAGT
The DNA here is from genome assembly GCA_028278115.1 of Clostridia bacterium. Lineage (GTDB taxonomy): Bacteria > Bacillota > Clostridia > Peptostreptococcales > Caminicellaceae > JANQEZ01. The sequence goes on along the minus strand of JANQEZ010000247.1, from coordinate 6,930 downwards.
ACTATGGCCAGTCGATTGGCTGCGGGTTTAGGGATATGCCTTCAGGAAATCTTATATTCAATGTAGGTGTATTAAATCTGACAGAGGATAATGTAAAGCTTGGTATAAACATCAGATATCCTGTTACCTTCAAAGATGAAGACGTATTGGACGGCATTAAAAATGAATTGGTAGACACTGGACTCAATATAGTGATTAAGGTGCATAAAAAACCCATATACCTACCTAAAAACCATGAGCTAATTCAAAAGCTTATGGAGGTATATAGAAGGTTTACTGGAGATGATAGCGAGCCTATAACCATAGGTGGAGGTACATATGCTCGGTCAATGGATAATGCTGTTGCCTTTGGCCCTTTATTTCCTGGACAGCCTGATGTTGCCCATCAAAAGGATGAGCATATAGGAATTGAGGACTTAGTTAAAATTACTAAGATTTATGCCTATGCATTGTATGAGCTGGCTAAATAGTTGTGCCTACAGTATGAATTTAACAGTTGGTTGCCAAATAATACAACCATTTAGTTTTATATTAAGGTATTATAGAGAATCCAAATTAAACTTTTGACTGAAATCTCTATAGGAGCATAAATTTAATTAATGTGCTCCTAAGCTTTTCTATATAAACGAGACTAACACTTACTCGAAAATTCTTCGTTGTTATTTTTTTGCTGCTCGTATCTTTTATTTAATATTGAAAAATATCTGCCTCCTAGCTTAAGTACATCAATTTTTGTATCATATATCAATCTTTTTATCCCCGGCAGCCCTATAAAGGTAATCAATTTATCATAATCCTTATTGGATAATCTGTTAAAGGCTTTTCTAAATTCGTAGCTATAGTCATTCTTTTGGGTTATATGTTTAATTAGTTTCTCATAATCCTTTCCCTTAGCAATAGACTGAGCTGCTGCAATTCCTGTTTTCATTGAGTTTATCTGACCAAAGCCTAAAAATGGGTCAACTGCTCCTCCTGCCGCACCCGTAAGGTAGATGTTTTCTACCTGATGAGGATAGACGTATCCTGCTTTATGCTTCAAATTATACTCTTCAACTATTGTATAATTTATATTTTCTGTATCTAAAAATATCTGCCAATAGTAATCCAGTTGTTTTTCTATTGCACAGGGTAATACCAAAACAATATAAGCTTTTTTCTCATTTAGGGGAGCAAGATACACATATCCGTTCTTGGCATAATCATTATTGATCCACATAATGATTGCATTGGGATCAAAATTTCCTGTTACTATTGCAACCTTTTCAAAGCCTACAAAGCGATCCTGCCAACAGCCGAGCTCCTCAGCAGCATTAGAATTTCCAGTAGCTACAACAACATAATCATATTTCTTAGAGAGTGTTTTATAGTGCACTGCTTTACTTAGTATTAGCTTAGTGTGTTTAAGCCCTGAGTATAGTTGTTTTTTAGAAGAATTACTCATCCTACCTCTACTATAAAAATAACCAAACTCTCCCTTCATAATTGACTGTCGATTTGGAGAATTATGAATCAAAGTATTTATCGTGTTTGTAGGCTGTATATATATATCAAATCTCTTTTCTAGATACTTTTTTATATCATTTATTGGTCTATCGGTTAACTCCAATATTGCGGTAGTATGCTCATATTGCTCTCCAATATAATCGTTTTTTTCATAAATCACAGGTTTAATACCAAATTTTTCAAGTTCATGGGCACATGAAAGCCCAGCAAATCCAGCACCAATAATTGCAACTCTCAATTTTTTCAACTCCCATGCTTTTCTAGTATTATAAACCATATATAAACTACTGCTGCTATGATAACATTTAAAAGACTAAATAATAATAGACTCATTTTTCTACACTCCATTTATTTAAAACAACTATGGAAAACCAACTTAAAGTTGACATTACTCCTAAATTAATTACAAGGCTATCTATAAACCCCCAGCCCAAATATTCAACAGCTCCTCTATTCACTAATATAAGCTCTACGATAGAATATATAGTAAATAGTACAAATGTATTTGCTACTACCATTAATCTCTTTTTAGGGTGATATTGAGCCAATAATGTTCCTATTACAAATACTGGACCAAGTAAAAAAAATAGTGATGAGCCCATGATATCTATAATAGGTCTATTTATAATATACCTTCCTTGAATTGAGTTAAAATAATCAATAAAGATGGCCATAATAGTTGCAAATAAGCCAGACCAGATGTTTATTTTTAGCCCTTTCCAATCTACCAAAAGTAAAAAAACAATCCAATTAATAAGAAATAGTATTATCCATTCCATGTAATTCCCCCCATAAGATTTTTGTATATGCTTAAATAAATCTAAAGTTTTCTATTGTTTACCTTTAATTGGAAAGATTTTAGATACTATATAAGGTGTATTCTCAAGTTTTTGAATCTTTTGCTGCAGCTTCTCAACTGCCCTCATTTCATCATTCCTCAGTTCACTAAAGAGCTGTCTAACCTCTGGATTTCTTATGTGTATTAAGTTTTGATTGTAAAAAATCTGGCTTGAGATTCTAAATTGTAATATATCCTTTAACATATCTAATTCTTTCATAATTATTACTCACCCTTTAATATTTAGTTTTATCATTATGTCTTTAATTGACCTTATATGATTCTTTGAGCACTTTTTAAATTCTTTAACCATATTTTTGGTTTCTTTGTTTTCTATCTCATTCATATAACTAGAATATTTTTTTAGCAGAAGCTCCTCTCTTTCTAAAGCTAAAGTAAATGCTATATCCATCAAATATTCTTGTGATAATCTTTTCATTACTTCCCTCCAAAAAATTTAAATTCTATATTTTATAATATTTTTTTCTAATAAAGCAAATATTATTCTTATAATAATATAAACCCATGAAAACTTTACAAAAAATTATTTTTTGAGGTGAAATGATGGATAAGGAAACCTGGACCTATATTTTCTTTTATGGAAATATTTTAATTTTGATTATTGGCTTTATAATTTTAGTTGACAAAAAGAGGCTTAGGGAGCTGATTCCAATCGGTCTTTTTATCGCTGTAGAGAATTATACAGTTGAGACCATTGGATTACACTTAGGATATTGGAAGTATCCCCTAGAGAGTTTAGGTTATCCTGAGGTTCCAATTATATCAAGTCTCATCTATTTTCCCATTATTGCAATGTTGTTTTATCAGTATTTATCGAAAAATATACTGAGGAATATTTTATTGATAGCTGCCTTTGTTACTGGAAACATGATAATTGAAGTTATTTCTTTAGAAACCACAACACTATTTACCTATGGGCAAGAACTGAATCTATTTATTGCCTTTTTAATGTATTTGGGAGCCTACATTTTAATCATTCTCTTTGGTTGGATTTATAATGGATTGCTCTTTACAAAGGAGGATTGATGCCCATGAAAATAGCCATAGTAGGTGCTGGTTTATCTGGATTATCATGTGCCTTTGAACTTAAAAAATATGGACTTACCCCAACAATATTTGAAAAGAGTACCATCCTTGGAGATAGTCTCGATTATGTCGTTTCTAATTTTCGTATTATGACAAAATTCTATACTAGCCCAAGAAGCTATTTTAAAAAGACCTATGGTCTGGACATAATTCCTCTAGGGATGTTAAAAAAAATCACAATGTTTGGTCCCAGCAGCAAAACAGTTGTCAGAGGAAAGCTCGGATATATTTTTAAAAAGGGATTAGAACCTTACTCCTTGGAAAACCAGATTGCAAAACAGGTCAACCTACCTATAAATTTTGATACCTATGTCCGTATTGATGATATAAGAGAAGATTTTGACTACATCGTTTGGGCTGCAGGCAATAATAAGCTTTCTAAGGAGTTAGGTTTATGGACTTCTACATTCAATACCTATATTAGGATATCAACCCTTACGGGGGACTTTAAAACTAATACTTCTACTGCTTGGTTTAATACTGAATATGCTCGAAATGGATATGCATATCTAACGCCCTATAGTAAAAAAAATGCTACATTGACATTGATAGTAAATAATATTACCTTGGAAGAACTGGATTTTTACTGGAAGGAATTCTTAGGTAAGGAACAGATTAGATACAAAATACTAGAGACTAGAGATGTTGAATATATGACTGGACTTACATTCCCTATGAGACTAAACAATATATATTTTGTTGGAAATTCTGGTGGTTTGACAGAAAGCTGCCTTGGATGCGGTACAATAAATGCCATTGAAAGTGGTATTATAGCGGCAAGATGTATTGCAAAGAAGCTTGATTATGATGAATTAATGAAAAAAAATGTAAATATAATCAAAGCTACTCATGAGTTTCGCAAGGTACTAAATACTTTTGATAACAATGATTTTGATAAATTCGTAACTTTTCTTGGAGCACCTGGGGTAAAACAATTTATATATAATAATCCCTTTTTTAAAACAAAAGATATAGCTCAATTTTTAAAATATTATAATAAGTTTACTAAAAATAATAATAGGTAAAGCCGGTCTTCTAACCGGCTTTAGGCTTTACCATTGTCTATCCTATTTATTCGTCTAGTATTGATTTCCCCAGCAATTAATATAAGAATAGGTAAAATTATTTGGATGGGCAGAAAGTAATACACTGTAAAATCATTAACCCAAATACTCTTTTCCTCTATTGTACCGTAAATAAAGTATGATACATTACACATAAGTAGAGCTACGGGGATTACTATAAATCTATAATCATCAAATCCAAATATCTTAGCTACTCCATTACAAGCAGCCAATAAACATATACTGATTTTTAGAAAAATTGAGGTAAGGGTTGCGATGATTGATATTACCTCCAGCCTATGGAGGGTTTCTCCAATGCTTACCTTTGCTGCAACGGTATGATTTGGATAAAGGTTCATTGCATATAAATCCTTACCCAACACCAAGACTTCAGCAAGGGAAACCCCTGCTATCATTATGCCTCCAAGTAATAATCCCTTAATTAAGGCATTATAGGATGACTTCTTTGTTTTAAGTGCAAAGAATACCATTAAAAAGATTACTACATCTCCAAAGGGAAATATCAATGCTTGTAAGGTCCCCTCCATCAATGGTCTTATTCCGTCAAATAATATGGGTTGAATATTATTAAAATCCATTTGGGGAATTAGGAGCAAAATCGTGATTGTAGGTATTGGTGCATTAAAGATTACAAACAGTTTTGCCCATCTACCCAGTGTTTCTATACCTTCTTTTACAGCAAAAACACATAGGAAGATTACTATAAGCATGGGAATCATGATAGGCGTTTCCGGCAGAGAGAGGGTTATGAGGTAATCTCCCTGCTCCCTTAAAACCATTACTCCCAAATGAAATGCAAAGCATGTAAATACTAATCCTAAAAGCTTACCGAATACTTTTCCAAATATTTTTTCAAGAATATCAAATAAATCGTTTCCAGGATATAGAGAGAGCAGCCTTGAATATGCTAAATATAAGGGAATAGCAATAATAATTGCCAATAAAATAGCAATCCAAAGGTCACTACCTGCTGCTGGTGCAGTAGGTAGTGCCAATGTACTTCCTGAAATAAATAAGATTACTAAGCATATTCCCTGCACATCGGAAATCACTTCTTTATTCAATATTAGCTCCTCCTAAGCTTTACTAATCCACTACTTTAATGGGTTCGGATGTCAATGCACTTCCCTTTATATTTGCGGTTACATTTACTTCTACTTCTAAATCACTAAACACTTGATTCCAATTGGGCTCAATTCTTTTCCATTCTTTAGGCATTTTCTTTTTTATTTCTGTACTAAACTTGAAAATATCGCATTCATACTCCTTTTGAACTCTCTCTATAACTTCTTCAATAAGTCTTTTTATATGTTTCTCTACGTCCTTTTTTAGTATTTCTCTACCCTTTTTTTCTATAACATTTACATCTCCAGCTATTTCTGCTATACCTAAATCGCTTTCTATATCAATTTTCATAACTATTTCATCTTTTATCTTTTTAGCATCTAAAGTCGTTTTATTACCAAATATCTCCATAGTTACTTCTACGGTCTTATGGTCAACCTCTGTCTCTACAGTAATTAAGCCTCCCTTTAATTTATCTATAATCCATATGTATGATTTTGTTTCTACCTCATCTAGATATCCAACTATTTCATCTCCCTTAATTATTGCCTGACCACCAAGCTTTGGAACTTTTCGTCCATGTTTATCTGCCACAACTACTACAGGAATCGTTGGAGAAACTCCCTTTGCAAACATATCCTTTATAAATCTCCATGCTGGAATACCATGATATGTTGATATACTTCCTTCGTTTTTTATAGCATTGTCTATATGAAAGGATACAATTTCATCACGTTTCTCAAAGGTTTCCTCCAATATTTCACTGGCTGCCTTTTCCCCTGATACTAAAATCCATATATCATCTCTGAATTCTGCATCTCTTCCTGTGTAATCTAGGGCGGTGATGAGCCTTTCGCCTGTCATATCCTTACTAAGTATTACTATCTTTGCATGACCCCAATATAGCTTTCTGGCATTTTTCATAACAGTATCCCTTACTGCGTCAAATACTGTCTTACCTCTACTTTGAAATAATGTGCTTCCAAATTTTTCTCCTCCCTGTATAAGTGTAACTACTTCACTTGTAACTACATACTCATCCTTTATCTCATCATAATCAATAGCAACTCCAGCAACAAACCTCATCCTATTTATCTCTCTATAGTTCCAACAACTGGTAAGAGTTAGTATACTCAGTATAATTGTAAAGGCTATAAATACTTTTCTCATCAGTTAAACCTCTTTTTCCTTATCATTTTCCTAAAATGCCTTTAACTATTGTTTCAATAGGCTTTGCAGGACTTGGAATCTTTACTCCAAGGCTCAACAATAAACTTAAAATAAAGGCAGCTAAGAAGAATATGCAGTAGACTGTAAGCTCTTTTTTTTGTT
>JANQEZ010000227.1 GCA_028278115.1 Clostridia bacterium | reverse complement strand
AATATTAGCCTTGTTAGGCTCAGTTCAGCCATTGAACCTATTATTAGATTTGTAGTCGGAATAAGCTTGGTTTTGACCTTGGTATATGGCGGTAGGCTTACAATGCTGGGGCAAATCACAATAGGAGAGCTAGTGGCATTCATCAACTTTCTAACTATGCTGGTATGGCCTATGATGGCTATAGGAATGATTTTAAATGTAATCGCACAGGGGAAAGCCTCTCTGGATAGGATTGAAGAAATCCTTGATGAAACCCCTGAAATATTTGACAAAAATGATGTTATAGAAAAACGAGATATTGAAGGGAGCATAGAGATAAAGGATTTATCCTTTAAATATCCAGATTCAGATGAGTTTGTCCTTGAAAATATTAGTCTTAAGGTTAAAAAGGGTCAAACTCTAGGAATTATAGGCAGAACAGGCTCGGGAAAGACTACTTTAGTTAATCTCCTCCTCAGAATTTATAATGCAGCCAAGGAGAAGATATTAATAGATGAAAAGGATATTATGACAATACCTTTAAAATCATTAAGGAAAAACATAGCTTATGTTCCACAGGATAATTTTCTATTTTCCGACACTATAGTACGTAATATCACATTTGGTGCAGATGACATACATATGGATGAAGTAATAAAGAATACTAAACTTGCATGTGTTCATGATAATATTATTGAGTTTAAAGATGGATATGAGACGATGGTAGGTGAAAGGGGAATCACTTTATCCGGTGGACAGAAACAGAGAATATCAATAGCAAGAGCATTAATTAAAGACTCGCCTATTTTGATATTTGACGATGCCCTTTCGGCTGTGGATACAGATACAGAAGAAAAGATACTATCAGCTTTAAAGGGTGAAGGGTTTGATAGAACTACAATAATAATTGCCCATAGAATATCTACCATAAAGCATTCTGACCATATAATATTTCTAGATGAAGGGAAAATAGTGGAAGAAGGTACCCATGATGAATTAATTGCACTTAATGGTCAATATAAATCAATTGCTCAAAAACAGCAGCTTGCTGATATGATGGAAAAAGAGTAAAAGGCGGTAATATAAAATGAACATAAATGAAGATGTTTTCACTGAAAACCATAAAAACCGAAAAGACTTTTTTATATTCAAAAGGCTTATGAAATATGCTAAGCCCTATATAATGCATATAATAATTTCCTTCATCTTACTTGGAATTGTTGTGGGTGTGGAGCTAGTTCAGCCTATGCTTGTAGCCAGGGGAATTGACAGTATAATCACAAGATACGATACAATTTATTCCATAATTGATAATAAAGGGGAGAGTCCCTTAAAAAATGAAATTTATTTTGAGGATACTAAGCTAGTCAAGGATGAAGCCAATGATTATCCAGATGCTTTAAAGGCTAGGATAGTGTTATATGATGAAGGATACTACTTTGTAAAAGGGCTGACGGAAAAGGAGATAGCTGCTTTAGAAGATATAGAGTCAAAGGGAAGCCTTACAATAGATAATAAGGGATTCATCGAAATAAATGGAAATACCTTTGATATTAAAAAGCTTACTGAGGAAGAACTTAAGCTTTTTAGAAAAGATGATTTTAATGAACTAATAAGATTTGCAGCTCTATTTGTAATTGTAGTACTATTAGGAAGTACTATGCAGTATCTTATGACCTTATTACTTCAATACACGGGACAGAAAGTTATCTATGAAATAAGGATGGATGTTTTCTCACATATTCAAAAGATGGAAATAGACTTTTTTAGTACTATGCCCATTGGAAAACTCGTTACAAGGGTAACAAATGATACAGAGACATTAAATGAAATGTACACAAGTGTAATAATAAACTCAGTGAAAAACATCTTTATATTGGTAGGGATAGTTATAGCCATGCTGAGCTATAATTTTAGGATATCAATGATGACATTTATGGTGATGCCAGTATTAATACTAGCTACTATTATCTTCAGAAAATATTCTAAAACCATATATAGGCGGGTACGTGAAAATGTATCCAAGGTTAATGCATTTTTATCTGAACACATTTCAGGAATAAAAATAATTCAGATTTTTGCTAAAGAAGAAGAAAAATACGAAGAATTTATCCAGATAAATGGAGAGTTAAACAAATCAAATAAAGACAATATAATTGCCTTTAGCATATTTGGACCAACTATATATTTCTTAAGAATTGCTGCAACCTCCATCGTAATATTTTCTGGAGGGAGATATGTTTTGGAAGGAATAATAACCATAGGTGCTTTAATGGCACTCATACAATATGTATCTCGATTTTTCCAGCCTGTACAGCAGCTAGCGGAGCAATTTAATGTGTTTCAATCTGCCATGGCATCGGCAGAAAGAATTTTTGGGCTCATTGATAGAGAATCAAAAATGAAGGAAAAGGAAGACGCTATTGTTTTAGATGAAATAGAAGGTAACATAGAATTTAAAAATGTTTGGTTTGCTTATAAGGAAGATGAGTGGATTCTCAAGGATGTATCATTTAAGGTTAAGGCTGGCGAGACAGTTGCATTTGTAGGAGCCACTGGTGCAGGTAAAACAACAATACTCAGCCTGATTGGAAAATACTATAGAGTACAAAAAGGTGAAATTCTAATAGATGGAATTAATATCAGCGATATTAGGACTATGTCCCTTAGAAGGCATATTGGTCAAATGCTTCAAGATGTATTCGTTTTTGCAGGAGATATTGAAAGTAATATTAAGCTGAGGAATAAAGAGATATCAAAGGAGGATATGATTGCAGCCTCTGAGTATGTTAATGCAAATAAATTTATAGAAAAGCTTCCCGATAAGTATAAGCATAAGGTATATGAGAGGGGAGCAACTTTATCATCGGGACAAAGACAGCTTTTATCCTTTGCCCGCACATTAGTTAGAAAACCTTCAATACTAATTTTGGATGAAGCCACAGCAAATATTGACACAGAAACAGAGAAGCTTATACAGGATGCCCTGTACAGGATAATGAAGGGTAGAACTACCTTGGCTGTTGCCCATAGGCTATCGACAATTCAACATTCTGATAGCATTATTGTTATGCATAAAGGTATGGTAAAAGAACAAGGAAGTCATGAGGAGCTTTTAGATAAAAGAGGATTATATTATAACTTAGTTCAATTACAGTATAATGAATAAAAAAAAGGATGTCTTACAAAGCTATCCCTCAGATTGTTGACAAAGTCAACAAGATGACAGGCTTCCCCGAAATCCGAAGTTCGAGGCGTGCTGAAAGTGAGAGGTCGCAGCGTA
>JANQEZ010000210.1 GCA_028278115.1 Clostridia bacterium | reverse complement strand
TTTTCATCCTTAAAGGGTGCATAGTCTACCTTGTATATATGCTCTCCAATATTTATAGAGTTGCTGCCTATCAACTTAGTATTGTTTTTCATAATATATTCAAGGGTCAATTTATCATTTAGATTCCTAAATAATTCATCATACTTCTCTTCTAAAATTGCTTCCTTAGAAAGTCTAAGCATCTTCATTGCTTTAGGGTTTGCATGTATAAACCTTCCATTTTTATTTACAGCTATGACTCCATCGGCCATGTAATTTAAGATAGTCTCCATTTTACTTTTTTCACTAGAGATTTCCCCTAGAGTTATTTCCAGTTTTCCTGTTAAAAAGTTAAACATTTCTGCTAAGTTCCCTAGCTCATCATCGGATTTTACATCAACCCGCTGGTTAAAATCTCCCTTAGCCATTAGTGCTGCCTTTTTTGTGACATCGTTAATTGGCTCTGTTATACTTTTAGCTATGAAATATCCAAGTATTATAGTAATTATAAGTGCTAAGATTGTCGCCTGTGTCATTATGATTCTTGATCTGTTCAAGGTTATATATACATCCTTAAGATTTGATCTGAGGTATAGAACTCCTTCAATTTCTCCATCCTCTTCTATATCTATAGGAAAAACAACATTTTTAATCGGTTCTTCCCCTAGTACACTTACACTGTCATTTTCTGCTACTTTCACTTTTCCCATAAGCACATCTAAAATCAGCTCATAATCCAGCTCGCTTACGGCATTGATGCCCTCAAAGGCACTATTATTTGTGGCTATTATCTTAAAATATCTATCTATTACGAAGCCTTCTTCAAAGGAACCCTTTGCCCAGGCGTCTATAATTGTATTTAGGGCTTCTTTTTCATCTTCAAGTCTCGATTCATGAGGTATTTTTTCTCTTATGCTAGGTAAAAAATGATTTGTTGCCATATACTCCAATCTATCACTTACAGTTCCTAAATGATAGGTTTCAAAGCTTTCTGTAATAAAAACCCCTATAATTGCCATAGCAATAAATACTAAGGCAAAATAGACCGTTATAAATTTCCATCTAATGCTTTTAAACATTCTAAATCCTCCTAAAGTAGTATCCCACTCCTCGTTTTGTAAGAATATACTTTGGATTACTAGAATCATCTTCAACCTTTTCCCTTAATCTTCTTATAGTAACATCTACAGTCCTTATATCTCCATAGTATTCATAGCCCCATACATCCTTTAAAAGCTGCTCCCTAGTGAAAACCTGATTTTCTTGGGTAGCAAGGAATCTTAAAAGCTCAAATTCTCTCAGGGTCAAGTCTAAAATCTTATCTTCCTTTTTAACTTCATATTTATCAAGATCTATAGCTAAATTTCCCGATATTATATTACTGCCAACACTTTGCTTTTTATCTACTTCTATTCTTCTTAAATTAGCCTTTACCCGGGCAATAAGCTCCCTCATCCCGAAGGGCTTAGTTATGTAATCATCTGCACCTAGCTCAAGACCTAAAACCTTATCAACTTCTTCTTCCTTAGCAGTAAGCATTAATATAGGCATACTAAAACTTTCCCTTACTCTTTTGCAAACCTGAAATCCGTCGAGCTTTGGAAGCATTAGGTCTAGTAAAATCAAATCCGGTTGGAATTGATAGACCTTTTTTAAGGCCTCTTCTCCATCAAAGGCTACATCAACCTCAAAACCTTCCTTTACTAGGTTGAACTTTATAATATCAGAAATAGGCTTTTCATCGTCTACTACAAGTATCTTTCTATCCATTCCTAATCACCTCAGTTAAAAATTAAGAAAACATAAACTACTCTTTATGGATATACGCTTTTATAGTTTAATATTTTCAAAGAAAAAAATGTAGAAGCATTCATTGTTTTCTTTGAAAATTTAATTACGGTTTAAAAGCGTTTATCTTGAATCCTCACATATTTTAAAAATTGGGGCTGTCTTAATAAAGACTTCCCCAAAGTTCAGACCCCGGGTGTTTCAGAATAAATGAAGTTCAAGGTTTTGAAATTTAGTGGATTTAGCTAGTACTGATGCAGCCGCCAAATCAGTGAAATTTCAAATAACGCAGAATTCGTCATTCTGATACACTCCTAATCTAAATTTCTTATGTCTATAATATCTTTTATCTTTATCATTGTCCATAGCTTTAACTCAGATTGTTAGTAGAAAGTTTCAAAATAATGCAAATAGTTTTGAATTTTCTACAATCAAATTAAGGGTTATATTGACAGGTTATACCCCTTGTCAAATTAGAAATTTAAATATTTAGCTTTGAAATATCATCATTTGTTACTTTTTTAAAGGCTTTTTCAAAGCTATCTCCATCCTCTAGTCTTTTTAAAATTTCCTTTATGCTTTCAAATTCATAGGTTTCTACCATATGTTTTACTACCCTAAAGGACTGAGTATATGCTAAATATTGATCTAATTTCCCAAAATCATCCTTCAACTGGTCAATGGTGTATATTTCCTCCTCTTCAATTTCCCTGCCCCATTCATACTTTGTAAAAATGTATTCTGAATATAAGGCTAATCCCTCTGTAAACCATAAAGGACAATTTCCTTTGGTTATATCATCTATAACTAGATGGGTGAATTCATGGACCATAGGTCCTTCATTCATAAATAAATATTCCATATCCTCACCGGGAGGACACCACACTCTAGGAGATAGTATTTGAATGGTTGAGGCATAGTATACACCCATTGGAGGTTTTGATTTTGAAAGGTTAGTATTTTCTAGAAGCTCCTTAGGATCATCATATAATATAACAATGCTTTTACCCTCTGGGTAATAATTATATTTCTTGCATATTTCATCATAATATTCTTCCGATGCCCTTGATACTAGCTCCACTAGTTCTGTATCATTTGTGTTATATCTAATAATAAATTTCTCTGTTTCTAGTTCATTATAGTCTCCTGTATTTTTTAGAATTGCTTCTTTAGGAAATTGCCTAAATAGAATATACAAGTCTCCCTTTATACCGAAGGCATTAGTTAGTATTAGAATAAAAATAATACACATACTGATAAACATATAAAGTATTTTTTTCATGTACATCCCCTCCCCCTATATCAATATGTATATGAGGAGACACATAACTATTATACCATGATATTATGTAAACTTCACGGGTAATTTCTGTAAATCTATATTATATTTCTATATATAGATATGTGACCGAGAAGTTTTATAAGAATATAATTTAAGTCTAGTATATTGCTGGTAATAGCTTCAAGATTCTTTCTAAGGATTTATCTTGCTATATTTAAACTATGCAATTTCTTGCAAAAAAGGTTTGCGTTCCTAAGATTAAAAAAAGAGAACCTATTATTAAAAGGTTCTCTCTGAAATCCGTGTTTATTTTAGTATTTTACATAGCTCGATGGGTTTACTGGCTTACCATTCTTTATAACTTCAAAGTGTAGGTGGGGACCTGTACTCCTCCCGGTATTTCCGCTCTTGGCTATGGTTTGTCCTTTAAATACTTTATCACCCTTTTTAACAACTAAGCTGCTGTTATGTGCATACAAGGTTCGGGTATTTGCTCCGTGGTCTATTATAATACACTTACCATAATTTCCTTTCCAACCGGAGTATATAACCCTTCCACCATCGGCTGCTTTTACAGCAGTTCCAGTTGGAAGTCCTATATCTATACCTGTATGCTTCCTCCCCCATCTCATACCAAATGGCGAAGTTATTATTCCTCTACTTGTGGGTTTGGCAAGTTTTCCTGTTCCTATCTTAGGAGGAGGGTTTTTAGTTCCCTTAAGAACTATTTTTGTAGTAGGCTCTTTCATTATATCTTCTTCTAAGGTGCTTCTGCCTACTTCTATACCATTTTCCTTAATTATTTCAGCCTTAACATCTCTTTCTCCCTTTGCACCTGCTTTTTTTACTCTATATTCTCCCTTATACAGAACATTTGTATCCTCATACTTTGTCTCATATGAAATGTATTCAGTGTATTCCTGCATTTCAGTCGTTATAACCGTAACTAAAGGTTTAGGTACTACTAAGCTTATATCTTGTCCAATTTGTATCCTTTCGGGATTGACCTCAGGATTAGCCTTAACTAAATTATCTACATCTATATTGTACTTTTTAGCTATAGTCCAGTAGTTTTCTCCCTTTTTTACTTTATGTATCTTAGTTTCGCTTGTTCCCTTGGTTATATAATATAATATGTCATCATATTTACGATTATCTCTCTGATCACTACTGGTTAAAAGCTCTTTTTCAATTTTAACATCTTCTTTAAACTTTACAGCCTCTATCTTAGCTTCTTCAACTTCTACGTATGGATCTATAATATCATCAAGTAGGTTTTGAGCCTCTTCTCTGGTTTCAAACATAGCTAGGACTTGTCCATTAACTTGGATAACAAATACAGGCACTTCTACCTTTAATATTTCATCAATGCTGTTCTTTATATCTGATACTTCATTAATGGGCCTACTCTGCAAAACAGGTGTTAAAATATCTTCATTGGTGCTTTGTAAAGCAGCACTCTTTAACTTTACTGTGTTGGTAACTACATTATAGTCTTCATTTGAAGTATTTTCTTTATATACAAAACCGATAGTAAGTATCAATATAAAGATTGAAGATATTATTAGCAGCTTCCTATATCCACCAACCTTCTTCCCCTTGGTAAATAGCTCTAATATGTATTTTTTTAGACCATCAGAATTCCCTGAATTAGTCATATTTTTTCTCCCCTAAGCCTTTTATCTGGTTAAGCTTTCAGAATATTGTAATATCGTCGTAATATTTACTCATACAGTATATCACATTCCATTTATCCTTACAATCATTTCTAAGTTTTCTTATATACCCATGCCTATCATTTAATATTCAATTTTAGTCAAATTCGTAAAGCTTTTAGGTCTTCCCCCCGTTCTTCAGTTCTCCATACATATCAAGAAAACATACCTTGGATGTCAATATAATAGACACTATATAGGATTGGCTTATCTTAGCAAATTATTCTTCCCCATCTATAAGCCATTTATTAAATAAATTTTTCAGCTCCCTATCGGATACCATTTCACACACCTTTATAAAATCCTCGGTGGTTGCGTTTTTGTATTTATATTTTTCAAAATATATCTTTAGGGTATCAAAAAAAGTTTCATCTCCCAGCTCTCCTCTGAGGAAATCTAAAAACATGGCTCCTTTATAATAAACTAAGGCTTGATACTCCCTTGAACTTTTGAAATCTCCTAACCCCTTTAAGATGGTTTCATTACTGTCGCTGTTAAAATGTCTATATATATCATAGCCTTCGAGTATCATTCTTTTATATACCTCATCTCTTTTTTCTTTTCCATATTTATTTTCATAGTATAAAAGTGTGGAATACTCTGTCAGTGCCTCATCTAACCAGGCCTCCTCCACCTCATTGTTACCAACTAATCCATACCACCATTGATGTGCTGTTTCGTGGACTATGACGTATTCTAGTATGTCATCATTACCTTTGTATATCCCTTCATCTATAAAAACGAGCTTTGGATATTCCATTCCTCCTATAAAAAAGTCCGATGCTGCCACTGAAAAATGATTATATGGGTATTTACCAAATAACTCATGAAATATTTTCAAAGAATCCTTTGCCGCCTTTAATGAAAGCTCTGCAGACTCGTCTTCAAAGTAATAGCTCCTAATTGAAATGTTCTGAAATTCACCCTCAATTACTTTATATTTATCACTGGCAATCATTGCAAAATCCCGGACTTTTTTTGCCTCAAAGGTCCATCTATGTTTGCCGTCTATGCTCTCCTTCTTTATAAGGTCACCCGTAGACGCTAAAACGTAATCAGGCGGCATAGTCATTACAACCCTATAGTTGGCAACATCACTGTAAAATGGGTCACCTATAGAATAATATGGATCAAGGCTCCAGCCTGACTCATCAATTCTTGCAGCTATTGGATACCAGTTACCTAGATTAATTGTATTTTTTCCATATCCAAATCTTCCATTTGCAGGAGGGATTTTTATTACAAAATCTATATAGATTTTAGTTTCTTCTCCAGCCTCTAATTCTTCATCAAGATTAATCTTTAAAATCGAGTTTCCCTTTCCAATGATTAAAAAACTAAGATCGCCCCTTGTGGATTTTACTGAGCCTATATTAATATATCCAGGCTCGAAGCCTTCTGTGTAGGCAAGGTCCATTTCACTTTCTTCAAAGGGGACTGTCTCCTCTGTTCTAAAAGCATTGGGATATATGTGAAAGTACACAGTTTTTATATTTTTTGAAGACTTGTTAATATAGTTAATTTTTTGTACTCCCTCTACTATCTTATCGGATTCATAAAAAGCAGCTTCTATCTCATACTCATTTAAGCTCTCTACCTCTGGTATCATCTCATCGAATACTATAATGCTATTTTTACTCACTTTATATACATTTACTGATAATATTGCCAATGCAATTATCATCATAAAGATTATTATACTCTTCCTTTGTTTTATACCTTTAATTTTTCTAACTTCTTTAAATATAGATAATTTCATAGACTATCACCCTCCAAGTCTTGCTCTCCATATATAGAGATTCCTGTGCAAACTTTAATTTATGTATATAAAAACTATATGTCTATAGGCCAGCTTTATGTATGGATATTGCTATGTACAAGGCTTCAGATGCTAAATACTCCATTACATAAATCCTATATATTTACCTATCAACTATTAATTATGATATAATTACATCAAGAAATTGCATAATAAATATGCTGTTGTTTTGGGAAGTTTAATATCAAAGTGTTTTTAAAGTGATAATTATGCAATTATCTAACATACAAACAATATTTATATAGTAGGTGGTTTTATGAGTTTTGTTAAGAAGACAACCGATATTGATTTCGGTCAGACCTCCATCGAAAATATTTTCATAAATGACTTTATGCCCATGGCTGATGGAACCCATGTCAAGGTATATCTTTTGGGCTATAAATATGCAAATGACAGGGATGATAGTATAATTGTTGATAATAGCACAATATCTAAGCACCTTAATATCCCTTTAGTGGATGTTCTAAAGGCATGGGAGTTTTGGGAAAAGCTTGGAATAATCAAAAAACATACTAAGGATAATGGTGATGAGAATGATTTTGTAGTTGAGTTTTTATCTTTAAGGCAGTTATATATAGATAATAACTATAGCCTTAATAATTCTCCTAAAACCGATAAAACCCCCAGCTCAAAGGAGCGTGTATGCTCACCTGATGATCTACTAGAAGCAAATAAGATTCCAGAAATAAAGAATATGTTTTACCAGATTGACCAGCTCATGAGAAGACAGTTATCTGTAAATGAAAGGCTGGCAGTCCTAGAGTGGATATATAATTTCAATATGGACCCGGACATTATCGTAAAGGCCTTTGAGTACAGCATTGAAAAGAGAAAGGTTAAGAGCATACGGTATATCGGGGTTATAATTAGGAATTGGTATGATAGTGGATTAATAACTCTAGAAAAGCTAGAGGAGTCTTTAGAGGGAGCTCAAAGGAAATATATGTATTATGATAAAATATTTAAAGCCCTGGGCTTTAGTTTTAGGCAGCCCTCAAATGCAGAAAAGGAAGTTATGGATACTTGGATTGACGAATGGAAATTTTCACTTGATATGATTTTAAAGGCATGTGAAAACTCTAAAAAGACTTCTAATCCCAGCATAAGCTATATCAATAGTATATTACTGGCTTGGAAAAAGGATGGACTTAAAAGTCCTGAAGAAGCTGATGCTAAAAACCAAGAAAGAAAGGCTAGTAATAATAAAGAAAAAAACAAAATAAATAAACCTAAAAATAATAAGTTCAATAATTTTAAGCAAAGGTTTGATAAATACTCAAATGATGAACTTGAAAAAATACTAGGAATAAAGAAATAAGTAGGTGTGTTCAATGAAAAATAATTTTATTAAGAAAATTTTGCTTGATTATGAAAAGAGACGAGATACTGCTCAAAAAGAGCTTGAATATAGACAAGGTGAGGTTTATTCAATAATACCTCGTCTAAAGGAAATTGATGATGAAATGGCTAAAATTGGGTTCAAATTATCAAGGTCAATACTTAAAAATCCTAATAATTACGAGAATGAAATTACTAAAATAAGAGAGCATACTGAAAAACTAAAGCAGGAAAAAGCTATTCTTTTAACTGAAAATAACATTCCCTTATCTTTTTTAGAAATTCATTATACATGCAGCATATGTCAAGATACAGGATTCATAAAGGAGGGACATAAGTGTCAGTGTTTTAAGCAAAAGCTCATTGACAAGGCCTATGCTATGTCCAATATATCTCACCTATTAAGCCAAGAAAATTTTCAAACCTTTAATTCTGATATTTTTTCAGATGAAAAATTTGAAGATGAAAAATTAACTCCTAAGGAAAATATACTCAATATTGTGAGTATTGTAGAGGGTTTTGTGAATAATTTTGAGCAAAGCAGCGGTGAGAATATTCTTTTCTATGGTTCTACAGGCTTAGGCAAGACATTTTTATGCAATTGTATTTCTAAAGCTTTACTGGATAAAGGAAGGATAGTCGTCTATCAGACTGCATTTAAAATTCTTGAGATTTTAGAGGAATACAAATTCAGTAGAAATAAGACCCCAGAGCTCAAGCTTAGTTATGAATTACTCTTTGATTGTGATCTTTTAATAATAGATGATTTGGGAACTGAACTCACCAATTCTTTTACTACTACTGAGATATTTAATATAATTAATAGTAGAATAATTCAAAATAAAAAAACAATTATTTCTACTAATCTTTCCCCAGCTGAGATTATAGAAATTTATGGTGATAGAATCTCTTCCAGGATTTTTGGCAAGTTTAATTTATTAAGATTCTATGGTCCGGATTTAAGATGGGAGTCAATTAAAAATAAATAGGTATGAACTATAGATGTGTGACTCTAAAACTTAACCTTTTTTAGAAATATTTCTTAAGCAAAACTACAATGCTTAATTTGGCTAATAGCTAATGGCTGACAGCTCACAGCAAAATAAAGAAAGCAAAACTTCTCGGTCACACATCTACAATATAAAAGGTCCTTTGACCTTTTATTTTTTATGAAAAATTATTGGAAAATGGGGATTTATAGCGATACTAAAAAATAACATATCGTTTTTTGTATTTTTTTGTTGACAGTTATTAAAATCTGCTGTAATATATATAACTGTGGGTAATGACCCATTAGCTCAGTCGGTAGAGCACCTGACTTTTAATCAGGGTGTCCCGCGTTCGAGTCGCGGATGGGTCACCAAGTCAACAAAACTTTAAAACGAGCTTTAGCTCGTGAGAAGTTTTGTGTTTTTTGCCGGAGGGAAAAAGACAATCTGGCGGCATAGCCAAGTGGTAAGGCAGAGGTCTGCAAAACCTTTATTCCCCAGTTC
>JANQEZ010000201.1 GCA_028278115.1 Clostridia bacterium | reverse complement strand
TTTAACCAATAGAAATTTTGTCTCTTATTATATGCTAAATTCATCTATATACTACGTCATTTAATACAAATTCCTCCGCTATACTCCTAGCAGTATTATAATGTCTAACCCTATCCATAAAACCACAATCCTTTGGAATAGGATGCTTCTTAAGATACTGCTCCTCAATCAGTATAGACACTTCATTAGCTTCATCATTAACCCTATGACAATGCTCCCTCAGCACACTATTAATAAGCATTTCTCTATACATTAAAGTTTTATGCTCTTTTAGATACCTAAATCTCATTTGCCCATACTTCCCAAGCGGTCTTTCGTCATCTTTAATATCATTTGAAATCTGAATCTTAGGATATAATATCCCATCAACGTCCTCATACTCAAGTTCCACAGGCTTAAACTTACTCATCTGAAAGCACCTCCATCATCATCCTAGCACCAGTTTTAAAGCCTTCTATGAAGGTTTCAGCATAATAATAGGAGTCTCTTTCATTATGTGTGGTTGACAATTCATCAAATAGCTTAAATTCGTCTTTACTTAGTCTACTTATTAATTCATCTTCTAACTTATTAAGCCTTGTATTAACCTGTTCAACCCCTTTTCCTCTTGGCAAAGCATCTTCATTCCTGTAGATTTCACCAAAATACAACTTCTCTAACATACGCTTCATTCAAATCACCTTTCTTATTGTTATTTAAAAGGTAATCCAAACAAAAACATCCTTATATCCACCCACACCCTACCTTAGTTCAGTACTGACTGAATATATCTACTCAGTACCTATTTTTATAGCAACACGCACCGTAATTTCTCGATTAAAGTTCTTATTTCTGAAATTTGCTATGTCAGTACTAAAGGTACAATAATCGCAGAAGTGTGTAAATTCCTTGATTACTAAGAGTCTTGACGATATAGTACTGTCACTGTCTCGACATGAGGCGTATGTGGAAACATATCTACACATCTTACTCTTTCCACTTTATATCCAGCTTCATGTATTTGTTTTAGATTCTCTGCAAGGGTCTTTGGATTACATGATACATAAAGTATTTCCTTTGGAGCAAAATGTAAAATTTTACTCAGTGCCTTTGGATGAACTCCAGCTCTCGGTGGGTCTATAACAATTATATCGGGCTTTTCATTTAATTCATCTATTTTCTCAAGTACATCGCCTGCTATAAATTTGCAATTATCTAATCCATTTAGTTTTGCGTTTTCATTGGCTGCTTTAACTGCTTCTTCAACTATTTCTATTCCTATTACCTTTTTTGCTTTCTTTGCCACTATTTGACCTATGGTTCCCGTTCCAGAGTAAAGGTCGAATATCGTTTTATTATCTGCATCATCAATAAAATCTAAAGCAGCTTTGTA
>JANQEZ010000200.1 GCA_028278115.1 Clostridia bacterium | reverse complement strand
TTCTATGAATAAAAGCCTTTCTCCACTAGGTACTTTTACAGGACCTCGTATTATTGATATATTCTTTTCTTTTAGAATTTTAATTTCCTCATCTAAATCATCTATAGAAAAACCTATGGATACTATAGACTTAGAATTTTCCTCATTACTATCTTCATACTCAATAAGCTCAATCATTCCTCCATCCTTGCCCTTAAGAAATGTAATATTAATTCCTGGCTGCGGACTGAAGCTTTTCAATAAATCTAATCTTATGATTTCTGTATAAAACTTTATTGATTCTTTCATGTTTTTTACCGTAATTGTAACAAAGCTAATTTTCATAATTCATACACTCCTTCGGTTTTAATATATTTATCTCTTCTTTTTTGGAGCTTTTTCTCTAAGATATAATTGACACTTTGCCAATTAATTTATCAATATATCCTTAATATTTTTTAATATTGATTAAATTCAACTTAAATTGATATAATTAAATTATAAACTATAATAAAGACACAGTGTAATTATTTATACGAATTTAATATATATGTAGGTGAAAACTATATGAATAACAAAAATAAAGAACTACTTATTGAACTCATTAGTGATATGGACACCTTTGCAGAAATGAAAAATATAAACTATCCTCCTGTATACCTATTAGGAGGGGCTGCTTGCATTATTGCAGGATATTTAGATAGAGCAACAATTGATATTGATTTGTTAGATATGGATTATGAAGCAAGCGTTGGGAGACTTTTTAGGCTTTTGGATAGATTTGATATGTTAGATATTTACCTAACTTGTATTCCTATGGATTTTAAAGATAGAGCTGTAAAGGCTGAATGCTTCCAAAATATTTATATTTTATCAAGGGAAGATATAATTGTAAGTAAGATAGGAAGATATTCTGAGAAGGATATTGAAGATATTTCAGTATTATTAAAAGATGCTAATAAATATTTAGTTTCTAAATTAATTAAAGCAGTCACTTTGCGAGAGAATATTAGTATAAGAGTAAAGCAGGCTTTCATAATAAATGCCAGATTATTTAAGGAGCGATTTGATGTATAGACAGTTTTGTAAAAACTTAGATAATTTCATTAATATAAACGAATCACCTGATGGTAATTATAGATTGAAAATCGCTAAGGAGTTGAAGGTTCTAACAAATCCAAATTACTATAAGAAACTAATGGAAGAAAATAATACTCAATATATGTACATATCCAACTTAATCTTTAGGTTCCAAGCCTATAAGCAAGATTACCCAAGTATAGATAAATTTCTTTGGGAACTTTGGGGATATGGTTTTGATTCCATTAAATCTGATGAAATGAATATTGATTCTGAAGAAACAATATATGAAAAGGTCAAGCTTTTGGATTTGCTTTTGGGGACACATTATTGGAATTAAAAATAATCTATATATTTTTTTATTTATAGCACTTTCTTTCCAGAATACTTTATAGAACTTATAGCCATTACCTTTAATGGGTCTACATAATTTCCTCTCATTTCATAAATTTTATAAACAGAGGATAGCTCAGTACAGCCCAGTATAAATAACTCTACACCCTGCTGCTTCATTTCTTCAATAGCTTTATAGAAGCCATCAAATGTGATTTTTTTCTTTCCTATTCCACTCTTTATATCATAAATAAATTCCATGATTTTAGCTTGCATATCCTTTGTAGGCTTGACAACCTCTATTTCATGACCCCTAAAGTATTTATCATATATGCCTGTACTACATGTTCCATGGGTTGCTAGCAACCCAATTTTATTTATATCAGGATGTGTATCTAATATAAATTTAACAGTCTCTTCTATCATATTAAGAAATGGAATGTTTATCTCTTTTATTATATCTTCGTAAAAATAATGGGCGGTATTACAAGGCATTATTAAAAATTCAGCCCCCATTTTTTCTAGCTCCTTTGCTGATTCAATCAAATATTTACTAGGTTCCTCGCCTTCACCAATTATATAAGCTGTTCTGTCGGGTATAGATGTATTATTGTCTATAATTATATGGATATGCTCCTGGTCTGAATTAGCGTCAGTTAATAATACTATCATTTTAAATAAGTTTGCTGTAGCTAGAGGTCCCATACCACCTAGAATCCCTAATTTCTTAGTCATAGCCTTCACCATCCATATTTATGTAGATAGCTGCTGACAGATGATTGCCAGCAGCAAAGATATAAAATTTAGATATTAATGATTTTGAGCCTATAAAAATGAGCTTAATTTATTCCATCACACTATACAGACTTAGCTACATCTTCTCTATAATCTAATTCATTCTCTGTAGATGCGACTATAAGAGCGGCAGATGTATCTCCTATAACATTTACTGAAGTTCTAGCCATATCTAATACTCTATCAATTCCTGCAATTAGAGCTACTCCCTCTAGAGGTAATCCAACAGATTGAAGAACTATTGAAAGCATGATTAAACCTGCTCCCGGAACCCCGGCTGTACCTATTGAACCTAAAGTAGCAGTAAGAATAATTATCCCTTGCTGAGCTAATGATAATTCTACACCATATACTTGGGCAACAAAGAGGGCACACACCCCTTGATACAGAGCTGTACCATCCATATTTATTGTAGCTCCAAGGGGAAGTACGAAGCTTGCAATTTTGTCTGAAACTCCTAGATTTTCTTTAACAGATTTTATAGTTACGGGTAATGTCCCTGAACTACTGGTGGTACTAAAGGCAGTAACCGCTGCTGGCAATATTCCTTTAAAGAATTTTACTGGACTTATTTTAGTAAATATCTTCACAGCTGAAGAATAAATTAAGATGGAATGGATAGCACAGCCTATATATACCGCTCCAACAACCTTTATGAGCGGTATGAGAACTGCCGGGCCATTAGATGCTACCACCGGTGTAATAAGGGCAAATACCCCAATAGGAGCTAGCTCCATAATTAGTGCAGTTATTTTGTACATTACCTCAGCTAAACTGTCAAAAAAGCTTATGAATGGTTTTCCCTTTTCTTCTGGCAGCGATGTTGCGCCTATACCTAAGAAAAGTGCAAAGGCAATGATTTGCAGCATGTTTCCTTCTACTAATCCCTTTAATGGATTTGTAGGAATAATATTAAGTAAAGTAGTGATTATAGATGGGGCCTCCTTAGCAGCAACCTCTGCATTGATAGGTATACTCAGTCCTGCTCCTGGATGAATAATATTACCTAATAAAAGACCTATTGTTACAGCAAAGCCAGTGGTTACTAAATAGTATGCTATAGTTTTTCCACCGATTCTACCAAGGGTTTTAACATCCCCTATACTCGCTGCCCCTACAATTAATGATGATAATACTAAAGGCACTATAATCATTTTGATAAGATTGATAAATAAAGTCCCAAAAGGTTTAATGAATGTGTTTGCAATAGCAGGATTTCCCGTTAATAACAGTCCTAATAAAATACCTGCTGCCAAGCCAATGAGTATCTTTGTTGTCAATTTCAAAATTATCGCCTCCTTTATTATTTTATATTCATAAAGTAGGCTAATAATAACACTGTCCCTACAAAATCGGACATAATAAAACTAAATAAAACTCATAAAATTCTAAATATTTAAATTATTATAGGGTTTTTAGAGTAAAACTTAACTTATACATGACTCAAATATGCGACGATTCTGGGCATTTTGAGGTGTGTATAAGTTGTAGTTTTACCTAA
>JANQEZ010000168.1 GCA_028278115.1 Clostridia bacterium | reverse complement strand
AACCTAAAAACATCACTTGAGGATTTAGGTGCAAAGGCAGTTTTGACAAGAGATGTTGATGAATACTTATCATTAAATAATAGAGCTAAGATCACAAATGAAGTAAGGCCAAATTTCTTTATCAGTCTTCATATGAATTCATTTAAAAATGAGAGTATTTCTGGAATAGAGATATATCACTATAGAGGAGATAAAGAGGGTGAGGTTTTAGCTAATTTTATCATTGAAAGCATGTCAAAGAGCCTTGAGAGTGTCAACAGAGGTGTTAAAACAGCTGACTTTTATCTTCTGAAAACCGTAACAAGCAGTGCACTTCAGATAGAGGTAGCTTATTTGAGCAATCCTCAGGAAGAAAATAAATTTTTTGATGAAAATTATGTAAAAAGAGTTGCAGACTCTATATCAGAGGGAATAACTAAATATTATCAATATCAGATATAAATTAGGCTTAGTCTAAGGAATTTGATGATTATTTGTTTTTTGAAAATGCCATTAAACCTTGGTCATAGACTATTAGATATCAGCTTATTTAAAAAACATGGGTATCTTTACCAAGTAAAATATACTCATGTTTTTTCATATTATGAATAATAATATATTGACAAACAAGAATAAAGAATGTATAATATTTTACCTAAAGTTTGACATATCTCCATTAGTATGATAATATTATACTGTATACACCTAAAGGAAGGAGATGTTTTTTTGGCCACTAAGGAAACCTTAACCAAACTAAAAAAGAACGTGGAAAGTTATATAGGTCAAAAAGTCATACTTAAAACAAATAAGGGTCGGAAAAGAGTATTCGTTAAGGAAGGAGTACTAGAAGAAGTATATCCGAATATATTTATAGTTAGAATTGATAGAGGACTTAATTCAGAAAGAAAAGTATCTTATAGCTATTCCGATATATTAACCGAGACGGTAGAAATAACTGTTTGTAATGACGATTCCAAAATTCAAGCTTCCTAAAAATAAATGTCTGTATGTGCAGGCATTTTATTTTTTTGAAAAAATTTATTATTCATATATGTAAATTATTATGCAGATAAGCTTAAAAAATTTACAGCATTAAAAAACTATTTATTAGGAATTACATTAAAAAAAGAATGAAGATTCCACAAATTAGAAAAATATACAGTGGATGAATATTCATTGTTCTTCCAAAAAAAAAGAAAACCTTAAACCTATTGGAAAAAGAGGATGTTGAAAATATTGAGATGTAGATATATACTTTAATAAAGAAAAAATCCTGTATAAAAATCAAAAAATCACCACTAAATTTAGTAGGGGGATTAATATGATGGGTGCAAATAGTTTTTTAAATGTAAGGTCTGAGATTGGTAGGTTAAAAAAGGTTTTGCTGCATAAGCCCGGAAAAGAGATAGAGAATTTGATGCCAGACTTAATGGATAGATTATTATTTGATGACATACCTTTTTTAGAAATAGCTAGACAAGAACATGACGCCTTTGCCGATATATTTAGAAAAAATGGAACCAAGGTGTACTACCTAGAGGATTTAGCAGCCCAGGCATTGACGGATGATAATATAAAGCGTCAATTTATCAATGAGTTTATATCTGAGGCAAATATAAAGAGTTTAAAAAAAGAGGAGCTTGTAAAGGAGTTTCTTTCAAGCTTTCCTACACCTAGAGAAATGATTGGCAAAATGATGGAGGGTATTAGAAAAGAAGAAATAAAGCTTAGTGTAGGGTCTTGTTTAACGGATATGGTGGATTCTGCTTATCCATTTATAGTAGACCCAATGCCAAACCTTTATTTTACTAGAGACCCCTTTGCTACAATAGGAAATGGAATCTCCCTTAACCATATGAAAACAGTTACTAGAAATAGAGAAACATTGTTTTCAAAGTATATATTTAAGCATCATCAAATGTTTAAGGATTTGGATATTCCATTTTGGTATCATAGGGAAGAAAAAACTTCAATAGAGGGTGGCGACCAGCTTTTGCTTAGCGACAAGGTAATTGCAATTGGAATTTCAGAAAGGACTGAAGCTGCATCTATAGAAAAATTAGCCAAAAGAATATTTGTGGCCGATGAAACCTTTGAAGTAGTCCTGGCATTTGATATACCAAAGAAAAGAGCCTTTATGCACCTTGATACAGTATTTACAATGGTTGATCATGATAAATTTACAATTCATCCGGAGATAGAGGGACCTCTTACGGTGTATTCCCTAAAAAGGGGTAAAGAACCCGGAGATTTATTCATTGAGAGGGAAACAATGGAGCTTAATGAAATACTAAAGAAATACCTTGAGCTTGATGATGTTACTTTGATACGCTGTGGTAATGGCAACCCCATAGATGCTGCAAGAGAACAGTGGAATGATGCTTCAAACACCTTGGCAATAGCACCGGGAGAAGTTATTGTATACGCTAGAAACTATGTCACCAACAGACTCTTAGAGGAAAATGGCATAAAACTCCATATCATGCCCTCATCAGAGCTATCGAGAGGTCGAGGAGGCCCAAGGTGCATGAGTATGCCCCTTGTCAGGGATAAGCTTTAGGGTCAGGCTTTAAAGATTTAATTATTGAACACGATTTTAAATCTTTAAAGCCTGACCCCTCCTTCTTATGATAAATTTAAATAATCCACTCCTTTTTTGTCATATTTTTCTGTCCATAAAATATTAATATAATAGGAATTCTATAGTAAATTGTAAGGGGGATAAGATAAAATGTCAGTAGGATTAGTAAAGGAAAATCTGAAATTAGATAGAATGGTTGGGTCAGAAAATGTTCAAGCCAATGTAGAAAGTGATATAGTTGTTCCAGATTCTAAGCCAGATGTCCATAATATTTTATCAGCTGAAGGTAATGTAAATATAACTGATAAAGAGATAATACAAGGAAAGGTTGTAGTAGATGGTAATGTTAACTACAAAGTACTTTATACTTCCAATGATCCCGATAAGGTACTACATAGCATGAATTCATCAGCCAATTTTACACAGAATATCGAAATGGATAACATCGAAGGAACGATGCTTCCAGAAGTCAACTGCAATATCGAACACCTGGATATGAGTATCATGAATGAAAGGAAGCTTGCAGCACAGACTATTTTAAATATCAATGGCAAGGTATTTAATACCGAAGAAATTGATATTGTAAAGGATGTTGAAGGAGTAGATGATATTCAAGCTTTAAAGGATACTATAACCTATGATAATATGGTGGGAAATAATTCATCTCAAACAGTACTAAGGGAAAGCTTTGAGCTGGATGAAGATAATGCAGAAATCGCAGAAATACTGGAAAGCAATGCCACAGCAGTGGTTACAGAAAAAAAGGTAACGGATAATAAAGTAATAATCGGTGGAAATGTAATGCTTAACATGCTATATGAAACAGAAGAACCAAGAAATCCAATACATGAGGTCAAGCATGAAATACCTTTTAACCATTTT
Organism: Clostridia bacterium; assembly: GCA_028278115.1. Classification (GTDB taxonomy): domain Bacteria; phylum Bacillota; class Clostridia; order Peptostreptococcales; family Caminicellaceae; genus JANQEZ01. Next base: position 10,482 of record JANQEZ010000168.1, on the reverse strand, counting down.
ATTGAAGTTCCTAGAGCTGAAAACAATATGGACTGTAAAGTAGACCTGAAAGTAAATGAAATATATACGGGGATAAAGAAAAATATAAACGAAGAAAACAAGGTTTATGATGTAGAGGCAGTATTAAAGGCAGATGTTACTGTATATGACAAGGTAGAGAGAGAAGTCTTACTAGATATATATTCTCCTTCTAGAAAACTAAACCTTCAAACAAGCGATCTTAAATACTTAAAGAATGTGGGGAGAAACTCTTCTCAAGCAGTTATAAAGGAAACGGTTGATGCACCAAATGGATATCCAAATATCTTTAAAGTATGCACTGTAAAGGCTAAGCCCGTGGTTACGGATTATAAATTAATGGATAACAAAAATATTATAGAAGGATACATTGATACAAATGTATTGTACATGGCTGACGATGATGAAATGAAGGTATATTCATTTAATCAAGAGGTTCCATTTAGACATTATGTGGAAATGGATGGTCTGGAAGAAAATATGGAGGCAGATATAAAGCTGGATATTGATAATATTGATTACTCAACCATTAACTCCAAGCAGATTGAAACTAAATTTAATCTGCATGCCCACAGTGAAGTAAATAAAGAGTATGAGATGAAGGTCTTGGTTAACTTTGAGGATTTAGGTGAAATCCCTGAGGACAATAATAGGGCAAGTATAACAATATACTTTGTTCAAGACAATGATAGTCTTTGGGATATAGCTAAACGTTATAATACAACGGTAAATGAAATCTTAGAAACCAACGATATTGCGGAAACTGAAGATATAAAATCCGGTGATAAGATAATAATTCAGAAAAATTATGAGTACAAATTTTAAATAAATAGACCTAAATTATAAAAATCCGTAGTCGCCTACGGATTTTTTGTTTATAATATAAGATGTACATGCCAAACTGTATTTTGTATATTGTATTTATAAATAATAAATTTACTAGATGATCTTATGTAGTTTTCATAAACTTCCTCGGTCAGAAAAGAGGTGCAGCAAATGGATGAATTGAAATTAAAGGCACGTGCAAAGATAAATTTGTCATTAGATGTATTAAATAAAAGAGATGATGGATATCATAATGTTAGAATGGTAATGCAGCAAATAACCCTATATGATGAAATTTATTTAAAAAAGACTGACAAAGGCATTTCTTTAACTAGTAACTGCAGCTTTTTACCTACGGACATATCCAATATTGCCTATAAAGCAGCCCATGATATGGTTGAAAAATATAATATAGATGGCGGTGTATATATAAATATTGAAAAAAATATTCCCATTGCGGCAGGGCTAGCTGGAGGAAGCAGTGATGCTGCAGAGGTTATTAAGGGAATGAACAGATTATATGATTTGAATCTATCACTGGAAGAAATGATGGAAGTAGGTGTTATGATTGGAGCGGATGTTCCTTTTTGTATATTGGGAGACGGAGCTTTAGCAGAAGGTATAGGGGAAAAGCTTACTGCTATAAATGGTCTAAAGAGCGGTTGGATAGTGCTGTCAAAGCCAAATATATGTGTATCAACAGCAGATGCCTATGGAGGCTTAAACTTAGATGAAATTAAAGATAGACCGAGAACTGAAGATTTATTATATGCCCTTGAGAGGGATAACATATATGAAGTTGCTAATAATTTATGTAATACCTTTGAGCCGGGGATATTTTCTAAATATCCAATAGTTAGAACGATTAAAGAGAAAATGCTTGAGTACGGAGCTATGGGAAGCTTGATGAGCGGCAGCGGACCAAGTGTATATGGTATTTTTAAAGATTATAATAAGGCTAGATCGGCATATGAAAAATTAAAGCTGCTATATAATCAAACCTTTTTAGTTAGGACTTATAATGGGAGGCAATTTAATGATGGAATTTAAATCGAATAAGCTGGAAATAAGTAATTATAAACCATTGAGAGAAATAGTATTTGAATATTTGAGAAACTCAATTCTAAGTGGAGAGCTGGAACCCGGGGAAAGATTAATGGAGCTTCAGCTTGCACAGCAGCTAGGTGTAAGTCGTACTCCTGTAAGGGAAGCAATTAGAAAGCTAGAGCTTGAAGGACTTGTGGAAATGATCCCTCGAAAAGGAGCTTATGTAGCAGATGTCTCCATTAAAGACATCCTTGATATACTAGAAGTAAGAATGTTCCTAGAGGGTCTAGCAGCATACTTTGCTGCAGAAAGAATGACAGAAGAAGAGATTGAGGAGCTTAAGGAAATATCAAGGAAATTTGAAAATGAAATAGTAACTATGGATAAAGAAGAGATGATTGAATTAGATAATAAATTCCATGATATGATAATTAGAGGTTCTAGAAATAATAAGCTTTTGCAAATTGTTCAAGGGCTTCACGAGCAATTCCAAAGGTTTAGAGTGATATACTTTAACGAATACGATGAGCATGAGGATTTAGTTAAATACCATACAGCCATAGTAGATGCAATCAGCAACAGGGATTCCAAAGAAGCACAGGACTATGCCCAAACCCACGTTGAAATGATAGAAGATTCTATTATCAAATGGAAGAAGAAAAATAGGGTGACGAAGGAGTAGAAAAAGGCGTTTTATTAGTTGCAAGGTACAAGTTGCAAGATACAAGTTACAAGTTGCAAGTATTTAAGTCATTCTTTTGAGTCTTAAAATTTAATATTTAGTAGATAAAAGCGAAGGATATCGGGCTTTCGCTTTTTTTTATTGCTCAAAAGAATGACCCAAAAACTTGTAACTTGCAACTTGCATCTTTCATTTCCCATGAATATCCTAACTCGATTTTGCAAAGGCTATATTAAGGAAAATTTCGTAAAGGGAGTGACTAAATGTTAATAGGCTTAGAAAAAATACAGAGTCTAGCCACTATGTATTTATTCTTGATTGTAATTGGGACGTCACTTTTTACAATCTTTATAGATTATAAAGCTCTAAAAAAGAAAAGATTAAATAGAGAAGCTAAAATATGTAAGTTTATAGGCTATGGATACTTAGTAGGTGGAATGGCCTATTTTGTAACTATGTGGTATGTGGTTTAGACAGACACTAGGTGCTGGGATTTGGGTCAAAACTCAATGACGAAGATATCTGATGGCAAAAATTATTAAAAAAGCTTTATAGCCTGTGGTTTTATACCCTTCCCTTAAGCTATGACCTCAATGCGAGTAGCGATTACCGCCTATAAGCCACGACCCTAACCCAAGTGCCTAGCACCTAGTGCCCAGTGCCTATTAAGCTCCCTCTACTAAAACCCCTCCAGGAGGTAAGACATGAGTAATTATGAAGAGCTCTTCAAGCCTAAGGAAGAGAATCAGGATAAAATAAATTTGACAAAGAGCCTTGAAGAAAATCTTAAGAAGGTAAAGAGAATACTTAAGGGTTCTGATGACATGGTATACAGAGAGTTTAATGTTGGGGAAAATCAGAATCTTAAATTTGCTACTGCATATGCAGAAGGACTAGCGGATAAAGTAATAGTCAATGAATATGTATTAAAAAACCTTATGGTGCTGGCGAGGATGACGGAGCCCCAGGTTAGCAATATAAGGGAAAAGGTTTATGAGTTAATAAAGAATGGAGTATTATCGGTTTCTGATCTCAAAGAAGTCGACGATATAAATGTAATCACAGATAATATATTGGCAGGAGAAACGGTTCTACTCATAGATAAGTGGGATAAGGCAATAATAATTTCATCAAAGGGCTGGCCTATGAGGGGGATATCTGAGCCTCAATCCGATGTAGTTATAAGGGGGCCAAGGGAAGGGTTTACGGAAACCTTAAGGGTTAATACTGCCCTTATCAGAAGGAGAATAAAGGACCCGAAATTCAAAATAAAGCAGATGAAGATAGGGAGCAGGTCTAAGACAGATGTGGCAGTACTTTTTATAGATGGGCTGGTTAATCAGGATATATTAAAAATAGTAGTTGATAGATTGAAATCAATTGAGATAGATGGAATATTGGTAAGTGGATACATTGAACAATTGATAGAAGATAATTGGCGGTCACCATTTCCTCAAATTCAAAGTACAGAAAGACCAGAAAAGGTTGCAGCTAATATATATGAAGGGAAGATAGCCATAATAATAGACAATACACCCTTTGCCCTCATAGCACCAACCACCTTTAACAGCCTATTGCAGGCTTCGGAAGACTATAACGAAAGATTTTTAATGGCCAGTGCCATAAGAACACTCAGATATATATCAATGTTTATATCTGTTCTATTACCTGCTCTATATATAGCAATGCTATCATACCATCCAGGGATGATACCAACTGAGCTTGCTCTATATATAGCGGGAAATCGTGATGGAGTACCGTTTCCAGCAGTTATAGAAGCCTTTATTATGGAAGGCTCTTTAGAGCTTTTAAGGGAAGCGGGAATAAGGCTGCCGGGGCCTATCGGCTCAACAATAGGTATAGTAGGAGGCCTAGTTCTTGGCCAAGCTGCCGTTGAAGCTGGAATAGTCAGCTCCCTCATGGTGATTGTAGTGGCTATAACAGCCATAGCTACCTATTCCGTTCCAAATTACAGCTTTGGAAGCCCCTTTAGATTGCTTAGATTTGCCTATATGATGGGTGCGGCTTTTTTAGGGCTGTACGGAGTAGTACTTGTATTTTTAATTAGCCTTATACATTTAACAAATTTAAAGAGCTTTGGGATTCCATATCTAGCTCCCTTTGTCTACAATATGTCAATAAAGGATTTAAAGGACACCTTTATAAGGGCACCTTTGCATAAAATGAAGCGTAGACCTGAATATGTGGCAAAAAATGATAAGGATAGATTATCGAATCATTTTAATAGAGATTACTTAAAGAAGGGGGAGGATAGTGGTGGGGAAAAATAATGATATTATTGCAAGTAATCAGCTTTTTGCAATACTAGTTAATATAGTTATTGGAGTTGGTATACTTACCCTTCCTAGAACCTTAGCTGAAAAAGCAGGTCCAGACAGCCTAATAGTATTGGCAATTGGAAGTGTATTATTTTTAGTTGTTGCCTTAGTTATACAAAAGCTTGTAACTAAATTTCCACGAAAAACTATAATTGAAATTACAAACTCTGCACTATTTAAACCTGTTGGGTTTCTGGTGGGACTAGGATATTTCATTTATACCTTTACACTTGTTGTATTAGAAGTAAGGGTCTTTGGAGAAATAACTAAAAACTATCTGCTTGTAAATACGCCAATAGAGATTATAATTATTACTTTTTTGATTACTTCAATATATCTTGTGAGAAGTGGTATAGAGTCTATCGCTAGACTTTCCGTTATAATTTTACCTCTATCTATATTTCCAGCTATATTAGCTGCTGCGGTTGCTATACCAGATTTAGATTTTACATATTTTTTGCCTATACTGCGGACTTCATGGTCTGATATGATGAAGGCACTGCCCAGTGTATTTTTTAGCTTTTTAGGCTTTGAGTTTATAGTGTTTATAGGCTTTTTTGTAGGAGATTCAAAACATATTAAGAAAACAACAATCCGTACCGTAGCCTTTGTATCTTGCGTATACTTTATTTTTACTGCAATAACCATTGCCAGATTTGGAATTGAAGAAAGTAAAAACCTTATATGGCCTGTTATATCCCTATTTAAAAGCGTTGATATACCCGGAACTCTTCTTGAAAATGTTGAGGTAGTAATAATAGCCACATGGCTGCTAGCTATATTTATGACCATTGCTATCGCCTATTTCGGGGCAACATTTTTGCTGAGCAGACTAATTAAATCAAAGGAACAAAATTATTTTGCTATAGCACTTCTCCCCATAATATACTTTTTGGCATTGATTCCAGAAAATATTGTTGAGGTAACTGATTTCATGAATATATTTACTAATTATATGGGAACCACGTTTTCGATTATTATACCGGGTTTTATGCTCCTAATAAGTTTTTTAAGAAGAAAACCTAAAAGGGGGATAAAGAAGAATGGATAGAAAAAAGATGTACTTAGTAATTCTATTAATCTGCGTATCCACAATTGTAAGTGGCTGCTGGGATAAGGTTGAGATAGATGAAAGAGCCTTTATAACAGCCATAGGATATGACAAATATAAAGGTCCTACTCCAGAAGGTGCTGAAGATATTGAGAAGGAAACCGAAGAAAAACCTCTGAACAGATATGTTAGGACCTCAATCTACCCAAATGTATCCCTAATAGCGGAAAAAGGAGAGGGAGAGCCATTTTTTGTATACAGCACAACTTCAATCAGTTGGGCAGATGGTAGAGCGGAAGTAGCCTTAAGGGATAATAAAAATTATTATGCCTATCACCTCAAGGCAATGATATTTAGCGAGGAGGTTGCCAAGGATGAAACCCTTTTTAGAGAAATGTTTGACACCTTCCAAAGAAGTGTTTTTCTTAATAATAAGCTGCATTTCTTCGTGACTCCCGGCAAAGCCCAGGATATACTAATGACAGATACGGGAAAAAATATGGATGTAGGTCTGTATATAGAGGAATTAATGGATAAAGAGGTTTCTCCTACTAGAACGGCAAAAAGTGATCTTGGGTCTATCGTCATTGACCTGAATGAAAGTAATGCAGCATTGGCTCCAAGGATATTAAAATCTAAGGATGAGCTTAAAGTAAGCGGATCCGCTGTTTTAAAGGACAATAAATTTATAGGGACTTTAGGGGAACTGGAAACTAGGGACGCACTTATCCTAAAGGGAGAGGCTCAGAATGTTGATTATACAATTAAGGTTGATGGTAAATTTATTGTAATAGGCCAGACTGACTTAGAAAGTAAAATGAAGGCATATGAAGACAAGGATGAGAAGATAAGGGTACGTTTTGCCATTAAGGCAGAGGGTGATATAATTCAACATTATTTTGACACACCGAATGAACCCTACGATGCAAAATATATAGAAGCGGTCAATAAAAAGTCAAGTGAGCTTATTTCTAGAGATTTACGAAATCTTTTTAAAAAAGTTCAGAAGGATTTTGGTGCAGATATTTTTAAAGTTGGTGAATATTTAAGAAAATTTGAACCTGATACCTGGGAAAAAGTGAAAGATGAATGGGAAGAAATTTATCCCAAAATAGATGTAGAGGTTGATTTTCAAATGAATATTAGAAGGGCAGGAATACAAGGATAAAGCTAAAGAAAAAATTACCATATCAAAAAAATAACATATCCGTTTAAAAATTCCCCTATTTGTTAATACTTATAATGAAAATATAAAATAGCAAATGGGGGAATAATTATTATGAATAAGAAAAAAATTATTACACTTACAGTGGTTTTGGGAATTATAACATCCTTTATAGCAATGTACCTTTCAGATGTATACAGAAATAGAGAAAGCTTTAAAGAGAATCTGATAAGATTTCACGTTATAGCAAATAGTGACGCTGCATTTGATCAGGCACTTAAGCTTAAGGTAAGAGATCGAGTTTTAAATGAAGTTGGAGAAAAGTTTCATACAAATGATATAGAAGAGGCAAAGGCAATAATAATAGAAAATACCGATTATATAGAAAAAATAGCAATGAAAGAAGTAAGTAGACATGGTTTTAGATATCCTGTGAAAGTTGTAGTAGAAGAACATGGCTTCCCAACCAAGAATTATGGAAGTATAACTCTACCCGCTGGAGACTACGAAGCTGTAAAAGTCATCATAGGCAGTGGTCAAGGAAAGAACTGGTGGTGTGTACTGTTTCCGCCCCTATGCTTTATAGACGTAAAGCAAGGATTAACCGATGCAAAAACCAAGGGAAAGCTTCAGGAAGTATTAACGGAAGAAGAATATGCTATGATAAATAACGCAGCGGCATCGGAGGGAGAGCTTCCAATAAAGCTAAAATTCAAATTAGTTGAAATACTAGAAAAATCCAAATGGAGATTAAGCAATATAGTCACATGGAAAAATTAAGTCGCCCAAAGGGCGGCTTTTTAATTTAAAACCACAAACAGGGGTCAGGCTTTAAAGATTTAAAGACTTGAAAATTTAAACCCATAACCCCTAATGTTTAGCATTATATAAATGGATGGTCAATAAAAGAATTGCCCCAAAATAGAATCTTAAACTGACTAAAAAATTTTGTCCAATAAGATATAAATGTATAAAGGGATTTACAAATACAAAAAATAAATTTGAAACTAAATTAAAGGAGGAGGTAAAACTTTGAAAAAGGTTACCGCTGTAGTTTGCGGAATTTTAATAGTGATATTTAGTGTTTCAATTTTTGCTATGGATATTTATTTTAGCAGGGCTTTGGCCCAAGAAACACTGTATTGGGGCTCTAGAGGCTCAGAGGTAAAGACCCTTCAACAAACCCTTAAAAAATGGGGATATTATGATGGACCAATAGATGGTGTTTATGGAGGAGGTACTTTCACGGCGGTTAAAGAGTTCCAAAGAAAGAACGGTCTGTCTGTAGACGGTGTAGTTGGAGCTCAAACATCTAAGGCAATGGGTCTTAGGATTGATGGCAAGAAGCAGGATTCTGGTAAAGCCAAATATACATCAGGAAACACCGGGATTTCTAGAAATGAGGACATAACCCTGTTGGCAAAGGCAATTACTGGAGAAGCAAGGGGAGAGCCATACAAAGGGCAGGTTGCTGTAGGTGCAGTAATATTAAATAGAGTAAAAAGTCCTAAATTTCCCAATACCATAGCCGGAGTAATTTATCAGCCAGGAGCCTTCACGGCAGTTGACGATGGACAGATAAACCTCCAGCCGGTAGAAAGCTGCATAAAGGCTGCAAACGATGCAATGAACGGTTGGGACCCTACCTACGGGACACTCTATTATTGGAATCCTGCAACCGCTACTAGCAAATGGATATGGAGCAGGCAAGTAACTGTGAAGATAGGCAAGCATTGGTTTGGAAATTAAAGGAGGTGGAGGTAAAGGAATGAAAAAGAGAAATGCAATTATAGCTGTTCTTGCAATAGCACTTGTAGTAACTGGGATATGGGGCTATATGGAAAATAGAAGCAAAGACAGATACTCCACCTTTTTAGATAATCAATTTCAAAGAATGTTCTATAATTTAATTGGAAGCGTGGAGACTATTTCTACAGATATATCAAAGCTTTTGGTTTCGTCACAGGAAAAGGAGAATATAGTTCTTTATTCAAATATTTTAATGAACGCATACAATGCCCAGGATAATTTATCTCAACTACCAATTAAACATGGTGAGATAAGTAAAATAGAAAAATTCTTGAATCAAGTGGGGGATTTTACCTTTGCTTTATCAAGAAAGAGCCTCAATGGAGATGAGCTTACTGAAAAAGATATAACAAATTTAGAAAAGCTTCAGGGCTATGCTGTAGATTTAGGTAAGGATTTACATGAGCTGCATGATAAAACATTAAAGGATCATGTCTGGAAGGGAGAGCTTGAGCGAAGAGGGAGCAGGAATCTCAGGAGACAAGCCAAGGAAGAAAATCCTATCCAAACTAAGCTAGTTAAGTATCAGGAGCGAATGATTGAATATCCTGAGCTAATATATGATGGACCCTTTTCAGAGCATGCGATTCAAGGAATGAAGCCCAGGCTCGAAGGAAAAAAAGTGACTGAAGAGCAAGCAAAGAAAATAGCCATTGAGTTTGTAGGTGGAGGAACTGTTGAAAAGACCAGTAAGAGCCAGGAAAATGATACTAAAATCAGTACATATAGCTTTACTTTAAAACCAAAGAATAAAGAAGAGGATAAGCAGAATCCAATTTACATAGATATTAGTAAAATTGGAGGAAGACCCTTATTGATGCTTAATAACAGAAGGGTTGCTAAGGCAAATATTTCTGGCCCACAGGCAGTTAAGGAAGCATCAAAATTTTTAGAGGAGAAGGGTTTTAAGAATATGAAGCCTACCTTTAGTTTGAGGAACGATAATGTATATGTAATAAATTATGTATATGTTCAGGATGATGTTATAATGTATCCTGACCTTATAAAAATAAAGGTAGCCCTAGATAACGGTACTATTGTAGGGTTTGATGCAACAAAATTCCTTACATCTAATTTTAAAAGAACTACAACAGATGCAAAGCTAACGCCTAAAGAGGCTAGAGAAAAAGTTAGTATGAGGGTAGAAACTGCAGAGCAGCCAAGGCTCTGTTATATACCTACACCTTACCTTAAGGAAATATTCTGTTATGAAATTGAAGCTAAGTATAAGGGAGATACATTCTTTATATACATAAATGCTGAAACTGGTGCAGAGGAAGATATACTCAAGCTGATTAAACGGGAAAATGGAACATTGATGATTTGATAAAGCCAATATTTCACAGAGCTTTTTACAAATTTACTATCTAGGGTGTTTTAGAATGAATTTCAAATAAGTCAGAAATTCGTCATTCTGAAACACCTTTTTATTTTAATCTGAAAAACATTGAGGGATTTTTACAAAGAAAACATTTGAATAATAAAATTAATAATTATAGAATAAGAATATATTAAGAATATACTAATAATCCAATTAACCATAGAC
>JANQEZ010000138.1 GCA_028278115.1 Clostridia bacterium | reverse complement strand
ATATTAATGTACATATCAAAATATCCGATGATTCTGGGGATTTTTGATGTGTATAAATTAAACTTTTGACTGGAATCTCTATATCATTTCATCCAGTTTAGAAATATCGTAAATTTCTGTGTCTGCTGGAAGTTGCCAACCGATTGGATTAAGAGCACACTCTTTCAGATGCTTTTTTAGCTTCTTGATTGAATAGTAATAAAATCACGAAAATAGAAACTTAAAACCAGAAATTGTTAAAAAAAATCAATAGAATACTTTGCATAAAACATAAAAAATGGTAATATATTTTTAGGCATTAGCTCGTACATACTTTTTATGAAAAGCTGAGCTAGTGCTTAATAAGCCTCATACAAATGAAGTATATATCAACGAAAATGCTGTATCAATTAAAATGGATATAACTCAAGAGGATTTAGATAAAATTAATATATTTATACCAGCTAATGATAGTTGGATTAAGTAGAACAACTGTACAGAATTTACAGAATTTAGTTTCTTCAGATAAAGTAAGCAATGGACGTTCACAGTCACCAGCAGCACTATATAATTCTATAAAAGGAAAATCAGGGGATGTTATTGGAAGTCAGTGCCAACAGATTATATTGTATATTATGGCAGCAATCCACCAAGAAAAAGCATAGAATTAAAATTGTAATAAACTTTGGGTTTAAGAGGACAAAGAATTGAGGCTAAGTTATGAAAATAATAAAGATAGTTTGCATTACAATATTAGTAGGTGTAGTTATAGTAGTAGCGTCTGCTATATTGTATAGATTTGCTATTTCACCCGAAAATCTGATGGCATATAAAGTGAATGTTTCTGATAGCTATATAAATTTATCGGTTATTCCCTTTGGTAGTGGTGTTCAATATAGAGGACATAAGACTGAATTTAAAGACGGTATATTGTATGTAACTGTTTATGGAGGAATGTTTAGATTTAGTAAAACTGGATTTAATAATTTAGCGATAAAGAATAAGTATGGGGATATAAAAGAAATTTATTTAAAAGGAAAACCTTCATCGCCGACCAGATTAATTTGGCCTAAACAGTAATTAAAATAATCTTAGTTAGATACCTAATATTTTTTGTTTAAATGGATTAACACTTTCTAATTAAATGATGAAAGTTGTTATAGAGAAAATGATGCTAGCAAGTAATTTTATCTAGCTAAATAACCTATCTAAATGAGGAAAAAGTATATTCAAATAAAATGGGTGAATTTTATGAGCAGTGAAAAAGAAAAACAAATAAGATTTAATACATTTAAAGATAATAGGATGAAAAAGCTCAAAAGAAATTTATGTATTTGTATATCAATAACTCTGTTGACGCTTATAATAACCCCTATAATTATTATGAATAGATATGTAAATAAGCATGTAGAGTTTAAAGAAGTACACTTAGCTGAGGATTTTGGGATATCTTCTGAAAAAATGACTATCGAGACAAGTGATGGTATTAATATCGTGGTACACGAAGTATTGACTCAAAATCCCAAAGCAGTAATAATATTTCTTTCTGGAATTTATAATCCATCAGTTACGGCTTATTTTGGCCATGCAAAGAGCTTACAAGAGAATGGATATGGCTCCTTACTCCTTGAAATGAGGGCACATGGAGAAAGTGAAGGAGATGAAATTGGCTTAGGATTTAAAGAGCATTACGATGTAAAGGCAGTGGTGGATTATATAAAATCAGTCGACAAATATAAAGATGTCCCCATAGTGGTTTGGGGAACATCAATGGGTGGAGCAGTGGCTATAAACTCATTTGGACAGATAGAAGAAATAGATGGACTTATAGGCATGTCAGCATATTCATCCTGGGAAGATGTATTTGCCGATACCATGATTAATATGGGAATTCCTAAAATTATTGCCAAGATTGAAAAACAATTTTTAAAGCTATATATGGCTTTTAAATATGGATTCGATGCCTTTAATATTAGTCCTAAAAACCAGATAACAAGAATAGGACAACGACCTGCATTAATTGTACATTCAAGCGAAGATGATGAAGTACCCGTTGAGAATTTTAATAGAATCATGGAAAACGCACCTAAGCATGTTGAACATTGGATTAGAGAAGGAAACTTACACTTTATTGTAAAAAAAGACGACTTTTTTGAACCTTATAATGACATTGAATACTGGAATCGTATACTAAATTTTTTAAATAAAAACTTTGGCAATAGAAAAATATGAGCTTATTATAAAGGAAGTTTTATAATATATTTTATGAACCCTCTTTAATATTATATAGTATACATATATTATGAAAGTAGTTTAACGCAATGGATTTCTTAAAAAAGCACATGATGTAAAGATATTTTAGTGTTGATGATAGTACCACTAAATTATAGAAAATGTAAATCATCAAGTATTTCAGCTTTAAGCTTGTTGTTTATAAAATCATAAAAACTAAAAGCTGCTTTCACCCATTTGTGGCTTACCAAATTTCACCCTGATTCCGTGAGTAATTAGTCTCTGTAGAGCGTGGGTCAACATTGCTATCAATATATTTCCTGTCTCTACATATACAATTCCAACCCATATAGAGAACCAGAAGGATGCAATGATTTCTGGTATTATTTTTTTGGAAAGCTTATTACCGCCTATAAGTTCTTGTGTAATTATACCCTGTACCCAAACTAATGCATTTAAAAATATTGCTAATGTCATAGACCTATAAATAACGACATTAACTCCAAGCAAAGTAAATAGGTTTTGTATCAGCAACCTTTGAGGTATTTCCATTGAAGCCCCACTAAGGAAGTTCTCTATACTAAATGCTTGATTAGGTTTATATTTCCTTCCCACACATAGAATAACAGCAGTTGGGATTATGCATATTAAAATCAATACTATATTTCTTAACCTCCATAGACTATGGGCTCCGAAAAAAGATATATGCTCTGGTTTTAGATACCAAGCTACTAAAGCTAGAATAAGACTCCAAAATTGAAATAAATAAGCTCCTTTAAAATCGTCTTTGTAAATCCTTTTAACTATAGACGTTGATAAAATCTGTACTCCAAATACTAAAGCAATTATAATATAAACACCTAAATATTTTAAAATTATATCTAAAATCATATTTCACCTGCTTCAAATTTTGTAGCTCTTAGTCCATAAAGAGCTAATAGACTTCACTAAAAAATGCTATATTAGGAAGATTCATATTAAGCTTTAATATATTTATAGACATATCTTCTTTTTATTACTATTTCTGACCTGAGATTTTTAGCTTTATTTCTTCAACACATTTTGCAAGGTTGACTCTATTTACTAGTTTAGTAGCTTCATCTATATAGACTTCATTAGTTTCGGAAAGAATCAAACATATAGCTACTCCAAACTTTCTTAGAAGTAGCACTTCAAAATTTTTATCCTTGATATTGTCATAATGCCCTTTAATAGCATCAATAATATTCTTTGCTTCGTCAATACTGACCTCACCGGATTTAATAAATTGTTCTAAGACATATATCTGGAGAATGTCTTGAAAGCTATATAATTCATTTAAGTCATATATATTACTATAAATATTTAGAGTCATTTCCTTTACAATTCCTATATCTTTAAAATCCTCTTTCTTCATTGAGGCTTCAGAAACCTTTGGAGAAAACATATTGGCTATCTCATCTAATGACAAGTCATCCTTCATGCCTAGTATTTTATTTATTCTATTTAATATTTCCTCTCTGGGAAAGAAGGTTTCCTGACCAGTAAAGGAGGATTTCTTTATAAACCAATCCTCTGGTATGAGTTTCTTTCGTTTCCATCTATATAATTGACCATAGGATATTTTTGTGAGTTCAAGAAGCTCTTTTTTAGAAATAAGCTCACTCATTGATATCAAGCCTCCTTATTTGGATTACATAGTTTAGAATTCTTTAAATTCAGGTATAAACAACATCCATATAGTCAAAGCAAATGAGATTAAACCAGAAGCAATGAATATCACCGAAGAGTGAAGCATATCCGATAAAAAGCCTACTACCATCAGACCAAGGGGTACTATTCCCTGTGTCAAGGTATTGAACATTCCAAAGAACCTTCCTCTATACTCATCGGGAACTCTTTTTTGAAGTATGGTGAATAATGGAATGTTTATTAAAGAATTAAAGATCATCAAAGTAAAGGATAAAATGCAAAACATAATGAATACAGAGTAATTAGTAAAGTTTGCATATATCACTGGTATGATGGGGATTCCAAATAATGCAATAATTATTGACTGAAGCATTAAGCTACGCTGAATCAATCTATAGCTCTTCTCTCTTTTTGGCAATATAGATAATATGAACATACCAACTACTGCACCTATGGAGAATACAGCTTGAAACAATCCATATTCCCCAGCTCCTAGAGCCAAAGTGAATTTTATTGTCTTTGGAAAAATCACCACGAAAAGGGGATTTATTAGAAAATTGATAACTAATGCAAAACCTAATAGTTTTAATATGAATTTTTGCCCCTTAACATAATTAATTCCGCCTTTAAAATTAGACCAGAAAGCTACTTTTTCCATATCTCCACCATTTTCCTTGCTGGATTGTAACTTTATAAACATTTCTGATATGCCTGACAGTATAAAAGATATGCCATTTAAAAGAAAGATACCTACTATACCGATATATGAGTATAAAAATCCAGCTATGGCTGCACCAAAAATAAATACCAACTGTCTGCTTATACCATTTACGGAATTGGCAGTCATGAGATTTTTTTCCTCTACTATATTTGGAATAGAGGAATCCACAGCAGGATTGAAAAAAGTACCGAAAAAGGAGTTAAGTGCAGTTATTACGAATAGGGAGATTAATGGAGAGATTTTATAGTAGGTAAATATCCCTAGTATTAGTAAAAGCAGTCCCCTAATCAAGTCAGTACCCCAAATTATTTTTTTTCTATCTAATTTATCCACATAAACTCCGGAGATTGGTCCAAAGACTATTGATGGAATCAGCGTACACATAGTAAATACAGCTATAAAAATCCCTGAGCTATCTTCTCCAACTGTACTCAATATGTACCATACAACGGCTACAGAATGTATTGCACTTCCTAAGTTTGATACTATCTGTCCGATTAATAATAAAATAAAATTTTCATTTCTAAATAAACTATTTTTTGTAGGTAAATCACTAATTTTCATAATAAAAACCTCCAAGACTCTTTAATCTAATTTAATTTTTTCCTTAACAGTGCATTCTTTACTTACTTTTATTTCATTCATGTATTCAACTTTATTTATCTCACAGCCACGACCAATGTATACATTTTTTCCACTTACAACATCAGCCTTGGTAAACTCTAAATAAATATCATCGCCTTCGATAACTTCAGATATTAACTCACCTTTTTTCATAAAAAGAGCCTTTAATATACCATCTAGGACGTTTGAGCTTGACTTTTTAACCTCTATACGTTCTCCGCCAATTTCTTTAACCCTGCATTTTCCACCGATTTCTATATGAATTTCTCCTGCGTTTAAAAGACCACCTATACCAAAGGAACCATTGGCATTAAAAATTTCTGATTCGCAATTTCCACCAATATCGCCAGAACCAAAGATACTTACTTCATCGGATGAGACATTTCCCCCTATATCGGCAGAACCAAATATTTTTAAGATTTTACAGTTTAAATCACCCTTAATATCCCCAGAGCCAGTAAGTATGATATCTTCTACATCAACATTTCCTTCCATACCACCGGAGCCACTTACTTTAATGGATTCGGCTTTTACATTACCTTCTATATCACCCGAACCGCTTACTTTAATAGAAACAGCGTCTACACTACCCTTAATATCGCCTGAACCGGATATTTTAAGATTGTTGCATTCAATATCCCCGTTGACGCCACCGGAACCACTAATTACTACATCCTTAAAAACTCCCCCTGGTGCACCACCTGAGCCGTATATTTTTAAATCTCCTTTTTGGTTTTTCATGATATTACCTCCTAGAATATAGTATTTTGACAATGACTCGTAGCCTTGTTGCGTTAATGTGGTTTTAAAAATGAATATATTAATAATTACTTAAGAAAAAAAGTTGTTTTCATATCTTATTGCAAATACTTTGAAAAAATAACAAAGGAATAGAATAATTTAACCCTTTGTGCTAGTTCATGCCACCGGGGGTATTTGATATTTCCTTTTCGCTCATGCTATGAACCTGTTTTTCTTATATTTTGTAGGTTAAAACAGATTCATAAAAATCACTCAAATGAAAT
>JANQEZ010000104.1 GCA_028278115.1 Clostridia bacterium | reverse complement strand
CCAGCCTCTCGCCTCTATTTTGTGGTGGGCCTTCAGGGACTCGAACCCCGGACCTGCCGGTTATGAGCCGGACGCTCTGACCAACTGAGCTAAAGGCCCCCAATAATTAATGGCGGAGAAGGTGGGATTCGAACCCACGGCCCCTTGCGGAGTCACTGGTTTTCAAGACCAGCTCCTTAAGCCACTCGGACACCCCTCCGTAATTTAGATGTTAGATGTGGGAGGTTGGATGTTGGAATTTTGGTCTAGCCTTTTGCTGAAAAATTTTATCTTTTTCTAGCTTCCAACTTCTAGCCTCTCGCCTCTAAATTGGTTACCCATCCGCGACTCGAACGCAGGAACACCCTGATTAAAAGCCAGGTGCTCTACCGACTGAGCTAATGGGCCAAATAGCTACTAGCCGCTAGCTACTGGCTTCTAGCTCATGCATAGTATTCCTTTGGAGTCAAGAAAATAAAAAACTACCTATAAGTCCTAGTAGCTAGATACTAGTGCCTAGTACCTGCTTCTAATTGGCTGGGGATACAGGACTCGAACCTGTGAATGACGGAGTCAAAGTCCGTTGCCTTACCGACTTGGCTAATCCCCATTGATTTTGGTGTTGGTAAAGTGACTTGGACCCCTAAGTACAAGAAACTATATCCTAATTTCATTGCAGCTACAGCTTTTAACTTCTATGCTTAATGCAGTAAAACACAAGGATATTTACCTACTAGCTGACAATTTTTTGTTATCTGCATCCCGTAGCGACAAAATATATTCTAGCATATTTTATCCGAGATGTCAATGTGCCTTTTTTCTTAAATTTTTCCATTATATTTATACTTTTTCCAATAGCAATTTCTTATTTGATGAAGCCACTATATTATTTAGTAGATGTATGTCTTTAATACTATCATCAATCCAAATATCCTCATGTTTCCTATCTATTATTACCGGCATCCTGTGGTGTATATCCTCGATCTCTTTGTTGGCTGCACGAGTTAAAATAGTATATGCTTTAACTGGATTTCCCAAACTATCGGTAAAGGTCTTATAAATGCATGCTAGTGAAATTATATCATCTTCACTATATATCTTATATTTTACTTTTTTACCATTTCCATTTTTCCATTCATAATACCCACTTACTGGCAGTAATCCACGCCTATGTATAAATGAATCTTTAAATGTGGGTTTACTAAAGGCCGTTTCACTTCGTGCATTTATCAGTAGTCTTTTAGTAAAGGGTACAGTGAATCCCCATTTTAGTATATCTAAATCCCTTTGTCCATTATTGCTTGTTACAACAATTGACTTGTCCGATGGAAAAACCTCATTTTTGGGCTCAAAGTTTATATCTGTACTTTTTATTTGATATCTTTCTAAAATCTTCTCTAACTCTATAAGTAGTTGAAATCTGCCGCACATTTCCTTCACCTCATTTTAATTTATATAATTTCCTCAAACAGCTTACAATTATAAATTTACTTTTATAAATCATCACAAATAAATTTATACTAATCAAGTTTTCTACTAAAGTCTTATCTTTCTATTATAACATTTTTTGACAAAACTTCCTATTGACTGATATATATAACAAATGATATTATTTTTTCTGTCACTAAATATCAAATTGATTTATTATAACTAATTATTTAAAGGGGGTTACTTAAAATGCATCAAATCATCGCTGTCTTAGAAGAATATAGAAGGAATTTGGAATATTTAATTGAAATACATGACGGAAACCTTTTAAATCCTTTTGTAATAGCTGCTAGTGAAAAGCTTGATAAAATAATAAAAATATATAACGATGCAGAAATTCGATAATTTCTTTAAAGGAATACTATCAACTATAAATAATTATCTTTCATATTAATCCATAAAATTTTTCCATGAAATAGATATGTTTTCTACTTTTGCACCATTTTCCTCATCAAATTCACCTATATTCACCATACATTTGCACTTATTACATTGAACAGAAGAATCTGCTTGTCTGAATTTAAAAAAACTGCTGCCGCACTTTCTACATACTAATCTTTTCATTGGTTTAACCCCTTTCCATAGCTTGTCTTTATAGAAAGGATATTCCTAAATGATTAGAATTATGTATGTTTTTTATTTTTGGCAACAAAAAACAACCTTGCTATCCCTCCAAACAGCAGGATTGTTTTATTCATAATCTATGAACTAACACAAGGGGTTAACTTATGTACTTTAGAGCTTCATTCTATATTTGAATCTTAACCATTTAGCTCTTATTCCATAGGCATATTTTGCAAATCTCGTCTGAGCTCTAGATTGTTTCTGAACACTTAATCCCGCAAGTACTAAATAGCAAGTAATAAATCCGAGTAAAAACATTAAGAAATACATCATACTCCTCTACCCACCACCATCCTTTTGCTTTGTCCTCTCACTAATATATTACGTATTATCTTAGTTAATCGTGTATATTTTGACTTGTATTTCTTTTTGCAAGTTAGTATAATGTTTGAAATTTTGAATACAATATCTATAGAATAAATGTTCTTTTGATTTTTATCTTAATCTTTATTAACAGAATATAGTAATACTTTTTCGAGATATTAATAAGCTTTAAACTAAAATAATTGTAAAAGGGTGATTAAAATGGATGTAAGAGAAAATGCTATTATTCCTTTAGGCTATGGAAAGTTTGTACGTTCTGACAAGATAGTTGCTCTTGACCCCATTGAAGAAAATCGTGGACCGGGCCGTCGTACTTATGTATATGTTGATGGTATTAATAACCCTTTAATTGCATCTAGAACGGAAACTTCTATTTTATCTAATATTGTTAAAACACCTAAGGAAGTAATAGAAGCTACTGCTGCACTTGAACTTTTACATGATATACTAGATGATATAAAACATATCGGTCCTATGCTAAGGAAAAGTATTAAAGAGGAAGCAGATCTTAATTTGGATAAGATTGAAATGAAGATTAAAGAAATCCATAATCATGATTTCGATGGGGATTAAAAAATAGAGTCTAAAATCAGACTCTATTTCAGGCTTTTGACAAACCCGAATTTCTTCGTTGTTGCTTCAAGTGAGAACTCTTACGTATTTCTTTATACGCTGCGACCTCTCACTTTCAGCACGCCT
>JANQEZ010000036.1 GCA_028278115.1 Clostridia bacterium | reverse complement strand
TTTTGTAGGTTAAAACAGATTCATAAAAATCACTCAAATGAAATATCAAAACCCCCTTAAGTATTGAAAAACTAAAATTAATGGTTTACTAGCACAACGAGTTACTTTACAATAAAGTGAAATTAATATAATATTTTAATTAGTGAAAAAATTTATAATATTCGGGGGATGAAATATGTTTGATATGAGAAAAAGCTATGGGGAAGAAAATGAAGGAGCGTTAGAAGGCTATGAGAAAACCATATTAGAGCTTAAGGAAATCCATGAAAGAAGTAAAGCTTATGACAATATTAATGAAAAGAAGGAAATTTTTAAGTTTTTTAATTGTATTTCAGGCCTTGCTCTAAAAATGGCTGACATAGAAAAAGTACTTAATGATGATTATTTTCAAAGCAAATCCTTTGAAGAGCTTCATAAAGAGAATAAAGAGCTTTATGAGGAATTATCTGAAGAAAACTATAGATTTAGCTATGCCAATCCTACATATTCAGCTTCAATATTTGGTAAAGATATGGGGCAAGTATTTTCAGCCCTTTATTGCAGAGCTAGAGGATATATACCCTATGGATTTAAACATAAAATTTTTATGATGGAGAAATACAACAGGCTTTTTATTGAAGCATTTAATCATGTGAAAAATAATGGGACTGAGGTTGAAGGCTTAAAGAAAATTATTGCTGAGTATGCGGCAGAGGGTCTTAAAAGGGATTTTGAGCTTAATTTTATTGAAAACTACAATAAGGATTTTGGTTTTTATGATGATATAGTACTAAATTCAGATATCAATGATTTAAGATATCTATTTAAGTATGGGGTATACATAAGTGAAAATGAAATCAAAACCGCTGAGTTTTTACTTGATTACCCGATGGAAAGCTTAGAAACCGTTACTGGTGCCATAGCTAAGGCATATGTAAATGGATTTATAAGGGATAATAAAGATATATCAAAGAGATCAGATGTTAGAATAATTGGTAATATCGGACAGGAAAGACTAGTAAGGCAACTGATAAAAGAATTTAAAAAACATAATTTAAATGCCTTTATATCCCATGTAATCTCTACCGATGTTAATAAGCAATACGATTATGATCATAAATTTGATAATGCATTATACTTAGATGAAGAATTGGCTAAGCTTAGAATCTCTGCCTTTGAAAAAGCTGCTGAGGAATGTCACGATTTTCTAAAGGACTATTCCGGTATAATGTATATTGAAAGGTTTGGGGAAATACCATTTAGTCCACAGAATACCAAGGAACGTTTAAAGCTGTCCGACGAACAATTAAAGCTGCATCAAAAGGAACGAAATAAGATGAGTGAAATTGTTGAAAAGCATTTCCCCAGCATTGAAACCAGCTTTTGTATAGTTGCATTTCCAACTCCAGAAATAGGCGATAAGTTTGAGGAAATATTTGAAGAAACAATAAAAATAAATATGCTCGACAGTGATAAGTATGAGGTCATCCAGCAGGCAATAATAGATGCCCTTGATGAAGGTGAATATGTACATGTAAAGGGGAAGGAAGACAATGAGACTGATATAATGGTAAAGCTGGGTTATCTTCAAAATCCTGATAAAGAGACTAATTTTGTGAACTGTGTTGCCGATGTAAACATACCCCTTGGAGAGGTTTTTACAAGCCCTGTGCTAAAGGGGACAAATGGCATCTTACATATAAAAGAAGTTTTCCTCGATGGCTTTAAATATGAAAATCTAAAGCTGTCATTTAAGGATGGATATGTAAGTGATTATACTTGCAGCAATTTTGAAGATGAAGCTGCCAATAGAGAATATGTTAGGGAAAATCTACTATTCCCCCATAAAACCCTTCCTCTAGGTGAGTTTGCCATTGGAACAAATACACTTGCCTATGTAATAGCAGAAAAGTATGGAATTGTGGATAAACTCCCAATATTAATCATTGAAAAAATGGGACCTCACTTTGCCATAGGCGATACTTGCTTTTCATGGGTTGAGGATATGCCTGTTTACAATATGCTAGATAAAAAGGAAATAGTGGCAAGGGATAACGAAAAATCCATTCTGAGAAAGACAAAAATTGACGAGGCATATACAAATGTTCACACAGATATCACACTACCATATGACTCCCTTGAGGATATATCTGTAGTAACCACAGAAGGAAAAAGAATAGCCATCATTACAGATGGAAGATTTGTATTAAAGGGAACTGAGGAGCTAAATAAACCATTTATGGAGGAGTAAAAGGAATATATACCATATAAGTATTTATTCTAGTTGAAGATTTAGTCACAATTGATATCTTTAAAAGTATGAATTATAGCAATAGAGAAACCATAGGGATTAAAAAGGGTAGAGAAGAGATATTTCTTTAACGTCGACCACCAATAGAGCAAAAAACCCCGGGGGTCGACGTAAACATAGAATACACTTATATCCATTGACTTATCTTGAATATAGAGAATTTTTAATGTTTCCAATGTTTAAAAAGCATGTTATAATAAAAAGTGACATGCTTTATTTTTAAGGGTTTGACGGGTTTGTATAGTACCTATGAGGAATTGAAACAATTTACGTTTGTATGTACGCTTTACTGTTCCATCGTTTGTATAGTACCTATGAGGAATTGAAACTAAAAAAAATGGACCTCAAAGAAGAAACAACAAAGAGTTTGTATAGTACCTATGAGGAATTGAAACATGAAGAAGGTATAGAACTAAATCCACAGGATGCACAGTTTGTATAGTACCTATGAGGAATTGAAACAGAGTTGATACGCTCGTGGCTTCAAACTCGCTGAGTGTTTGTATAGTACCTATGAGGAATTGAAACTGGGAAGTGGCAAAAGTACATGGGCATTTGATTTTGTTTGTATAGTACCTATGAGGAATTGAAACGCTGTTGAAACCTTGCAGTCCCCACGATTTTCTATATGTTTGTATAGTACCTATGAGGAATTAAACACAGCCGCTAATTGAACTTCTTTACTAGGGTTTTCTAGCTTGTATAGTACCTACAAGAAAATTTTATCTTCACAATTCAAAGAACTATAAAAAAGCAAATCTTCAACTTACGGGGCTATCGGTAGATAGCTCCTGGGTTTTTTTGATGCAAAGAAGTAATTTGGTCAATATCATTAAAATGCAAATCCTTTCACCGTAAGCTAAATCCTTTGTCTTACCAATGACTTTCATATTATTACTTAGAGACGCAAACCTTACTAGTAGAGTCGAAATCATTTCTCAACCATGAATTATCCTTTGCTGGGGCTATGGGGAAATTACCATCATGCTAACCCATTGGAAACTGATTTTTCATAATTTACGAACATATGTTTGCTAAAATATAGATATCATGGTAAAATAAACATACGTACAAACAAATGTTCGAGGTGATTGCATGGAAACTCTGGATAAATTAAAGATTTTGGCTGATGCCGCAAAATATGATGTTTCATGCTCTTCTAGTGGGAGCACGAGGAAGAATAAGAAAGGCGGAGTTGGAAATGCCCATACAAGTGGAATATGCCATAGTTGGTCAGATGATGGGAGATGTATCTCCCTCCTAAAGATATTATTTACTAATTACTGCATATATGACTGTGCCTACTGCGTCAACAGAGCCACCAATGATTTACCAAGGGCAGCCTTTACCCCTGATGAGGTAGTAAAATTGACTATCAATTTTTACAGAAGAAATTATATCGAAGGGCTTTTTCTAAGCTCGGCCATTTATAAAAGTCCCAATTACACAATGGAGCTATTGCTCCAGACCGTAAAAAAGCTGAGAGAAGAATGGAAATTTAATGGATACATACATCTTAAGGCAATTCCGGGAGCTGATCAGACGCTTATTGAAAGGGCAGGAGAATATGTTGATAGAATGAGTGTCAATATAGAGCTTCCCTCTACCAATGGGCTAAGGCTACTTGCACCCCAGAAAAAACGAGAGTCAATAATAAAGCCTATGGGACTTATTACATCTAAGATATTCCAAAATATAGAAAATAAGAGAAAGTTCAAATTTTCACCAAGCTTTGTTCCTGCTGGTCAGTCTACTCAGTTGATTGTAGGAGCTACAAGGGATAATGATATGAATATCTTGACACTATCGGAAGCTCTATACAAGCAGTTTAAGCTTAAGAGGGTATATTATTCTGCATATATACCCATAGCAAGCCATCCAAACCTTCCAAGCATTTCAGGACCGCCCCTATTGAGGGAGCATAGAATCTATCAAGCCGATTGGCTGCTTAGATTTTACGGTTTTAAGGCAAAGGAGCTTCTGGATATAGAAAATCCTAATTTCGATGAGGACTTAGACCCAAAATGCTGCTGGGCAGTCAGGAATATTCATCTCTTTCCAGTAGAAGTGAATCGTGTGGATTATCAAATGCTTTTGAGGGTTCCTGGTATAGGCATGAAATCAGCTAAGAGAATTATCACTGCAAGGAGAAGCTCAAATCTAAATTATGAGGATTTAAAGAAAATTGGAGTGGTATTAAAAAGGGCAAAATACTTCATAACCTGCAAGGGCAAGTTTTATGGAATAAAGGACATGAGGGAGGATACAGTGAAAAGGAGCCTAATAATGGGTAATATCAAGAGAAAAAATATTAATGATGGGGAGCAGCTAACTATTTTTTCCCTATATCCAAGTCTTATTCTTCCAATGGAAGAGAACATGACTAAAATAACGGGGGAATTATAATGCTTTACTATATATATGACGGCAGCTTTGATGGTTTACTTACATGTATCTATGAGGCATACTATAGAAAAGAAATTCCTGAAAAAATAGTGTCTAAAGAAGACTATCAAGGGAACTTGCTAAGCAGGGAAATACATATAGACACCAATGATGAAAAGGCTAAAAGGGTTTACGATTCAATTAAAAATAAAATATCAAAGCAGTCACTTGAAAATGTTTTTTATACATATCTTGCAGAAATACCGGATTTGGAGATTTGGATATACAAGTATTTAAAGCTTGGATGGAAAATTGGAAGAAGTATTGACCTTAATCTTACCGATGACAGGGTACTAAAAATACATAAGACAAGATTAAGTGTAGATAGAGAAAGACACAGGATGCTGGGTCTTATAAGGTTTAGACTTTTAGATGAAAATATTTATTATGCTCCCTTTGAGCCGCAATTCAATATCGTTGGACTTATTGCACCCCATTTTGCCGAGAGGCTCTCAGACCAAAACTGGATAATACATGATGTGAAAAGGGGCATTGGTGCAGTTTATAATAAAGAAGAATGGATAATAAGGGATATAGATTTAAAAAAGGATATGGAATATGGAGATGAGGAGATAAGATATCAAAAGCTTTGGAAGGAGTATTTTAAAAGCATAGCTATTAAGAATAGGATTAATCCAAGGCTTCAAAAAAGTAATATGCCTATGAAATATTGGCGATATCTTGTGGAAAAAAACTAATGTGGAAATCTATGGTTTAACTATACTTTGAGAAGGAGTTTCAGTTTTAAGAAGGAGAAGGATTAGCAAAGTAATTATTTTAGCTTTTATTTCACTCTATTATTGTTTAGCCATAAATAAAAAATATTAAAATTTAAACTAATCTTAATTGATTAATACCTCAATTAAGTGTACTATTATAGGAGTGTCATTTTCGACAGAAAATAATTAAGGTATTACAATTAATTCTAATGCAGCATAACTATAAGTATCTGCTTAAAGAAATTGAAAGGAAAGGTGTAATGTCAGAAAATAAAAAGATTATAAATATCGCTGTAATAGCCCATGTAGATGCTGGAAAATCTACTTTGGTCGACGCACTCCTAAGTCAAAGTGGTGTTTTTAGAGAAAATCAAGAAGTAGTAGACTGTGTAATGGATAGTAATGATTTAGAAAGGGAACGTGGAATCACCATTTATTCAAAAAATTGTGCCATAGAATATAATGATTTAAAGATAAATATTGTTGATACCCCCGGACATGCTGATTTCTCATCGGAGGTAGAGAGGATTATAAAGACTGTGGACACAGCTATCCTACTGGTTGATTCTAGTGAAGGACCAATGCCCCAGACTAGATTCGTACTGAAAAAGGCATTAGAAAGGGGCTTAAAGCCCATACTCTTTATAAACAAGATAGACAAAAAGGACCAAAGAGCAGAGGAAGTAGTTGATATGACCTTTGACTTGTTTGGGGATTTAGATGCCAATGATGAACAGCTAGATTTTCCAATTGTCTACGGTATAGCAAAGGAAGGGATTGCCAAGAGGGAACTAGAGGAAGAGAGTGACAGTCTAAAGCCTTTATTTGAATTACTCCTTAAGCATGTACAGGCATATCCCCAGAGAGATAATGAAAATCTACAGCTTCAAATATCATCCTTGGCTTATGATGATTATATAGGAAGACTTGGTGTCGGTAGAATAACAAAGGGTAAGATTAGATCGGGACAACAGGTTGCCATATCGAGAAGAGACGGAAGTACAGCTAGTGGAAAAATAGCTAAGCTATTCGTTTACGAAGGGTTAAATCGAATAGAGAAAAAAGTAGCCAATAGTGGAGATATAGTAGTAATATCAGGGATTTCAGATTTGTCAATTGGTGAAACCATTTGTGATGTAGATAAAATAGACCCCATTGAAATGATTGAAATAGAGGAGCCAACCCTATCCATGAACTTCTTAGTAAATGACTCCCCCTTCTGTGGTAAAAGCGGAAAGTATGTTACCACTAGACATATAAGAGATAGATTAGAGAAGGAACTAGAGGTAAATGTTGGACTTAGAGTTGAAGAACTAGAAAATTCCGATGGATATAAGGTTTCCGGCAGGGGAGAGCTTCATTTATCTATTCTACTTGAAAATATGAGAAGAGAAGGCTATGAATTATCAGTATCTAAACCAGAGGTTTTAATGAAAAGCTTGGATGGTCAGCTCCAAGAGCCTATAGAAAGAGTAATAGTATCGGTTCCCGATGAATACTCCGGTACTATTATATCAAAGCTTAACCTTAGAAAGGGTCTAATGGATTACATGGAGTCGGAAAATGGATATACAAAGCTGGAATTCTTAGTACCTACCAGAGGATTACTTGGATATAGAAGTCAGTTTATAAACGATACAAGAGGAGAAGGAACCCTTGTAAGGTCCTTTGAAAGCTATGAAATCCACAAGGGAGAGATTCCAAAAAGAAATAATGGTGTGCTGATTTCCCAAATAAATGGAAGCACTATGGCATATTCACTATTTAATCTCAGCGAAAGAGCCATGATGTTTGTAGGCCCTGCAATTGATGTATATGAGGGCATGATTATAGGTATGAACAGCAGAAAAGAAGATATGACTGTCAATCCTTGTAAAAACAAAAAGCTTACCAATACAAGATCATCCGGGGCCGATGATGCAATAAAATTATTGACGCCAAAAGTATTTACCCTTGAAGAGGCCCTTGAGTTTATTGAAGATGACGAGCTAGTAGAGATAACTCCAGACGCAATAAGACTTAGAAAGAAAATACTAAATGAAAATGATAGAGTCAGGGCAATGAGAAAACCAAAGTAGGAAAAATGGGGTCATAGAAAATCGGGGACAGGCTTTTATAATTTTATAATTTGGGTTATAATTATAAAATTATAAAAGCCTGTCCCCATGTGGCTAAAAGCCTAACCCCATGTGACTAAGTGGGGAGGATACTCTATGAAAATAGATGTATTTGGAGCAATATTTTTAGATAAATATTTATATGAAGATGATTCAGGTATATATAGAGAGGAAGCTGTGGGCGGCTCAGGACTGAGTATTGCTTTAGGGCTACATTTATTAGGGCATGATGTGAGTTTTTATGGAAATATTGGCAATGATGAAAGAGGACTCAAGGTTATGAGTAAGCTGAATAGCTATGGATTTCCAAGGGAAAATATCTGTATAATGAATGGTATTACCGGGTTATTTGTTGCAAGGAACGATGTTGTAAGCAAAGTGGAGAGGGGAGTTAATGCCTTTCCTCTTGGCTCAGATATTGATTCTTTACGGGGTGAATTTGCAGTAATAACTACGGAATTAAATAAAGAGAGCTTGAAGAAGATAGTATCAAATAAATGGAAGCAGATGTTTTTAGATGTGGGACCAAGACCCAGTATTCTTAAAGAAGTTTCCTTGCCTAAGGATATAATTAAGATAGGAAATTTTAAAGAAAGTAAAGTAGTATCATGCCATATAGAGAAGCTAGGACCTGATGGAGCTAGATGGAGTGATATTAGGGTTTCGGGGAACAATAAAGTTTTGCCATATACCATAGGTGCAGGAGATCTATTTGATACCCTGTTAATCCACGGTGTCCTAAGGGGAAGAGAAAAAAATGAGGTATTGAGGCTTGCAGTAGAGCTTGCAGAGGAAAGCTGTAAGATACCCGGTGGGTTTAAGCTGAAAAATGTAATAGATAAATATCAAAAGTACTTAGAGCCTAATTCAGATGATGAATAAGGCTTTATTTTTGCTAAGGAACTCAAACATTTTTTGCAAGAAATTGCATAATTCTAACTTGGAAGAATTGCATCATGAGATAATTTCTTTTTGCCTTTTTGAGTTTTATAAAAATTATATATTCTTGACACTTTCCACTATTAGAAATATATTAATGTTAAACGTATAAATTGTTTATAGCAATATGATTATAGAAAAGGGCTGAAACAAATGAAAAAGCTTATTAAGATAATAATTTTAATAATATTAACAGGAACTATTTTAGGTCCTATTATTTTAGGTCTTATAAATTATCATGTTGTAAAGCTTGCAAAGCCTTATATTAATTCTTTAGAGGAGTCACCAAGGGCTGAGGTTGCATTGGTTTTAGGGGCTTTAGTTCATAGGAGCGGCAGGGTTTCAAACATTCTTGCCGATAGACTTGATTTTGGGATTGAGCTTTATAAAAATGGTAAGGTGGAGAAGCTTTTATTGAGTGGAGACAATGGACAAAAAGATTATGACGAGGTAAATGCAATGAAGACATATGCATCTACCCATGAGGTTTTTATAGAGGATATTTTTATGGATCATGCGGGCTTTAGTACCTATGAGAGTATATATCGAGCAAGGGATATTTTTAGAGCCAAGAAAATTATAATCGTTACTCAAGAATATCATCTATACAGGGCAATTTATATAGCTAGAAAGCTTGGAATAGATGCCTATGGAGTTCCAGCGGACAAGCATTATTATCCTAAAATACGAATCTTTAAAATGAGAGAAGGCTTGGCTAGATTTAAGGATTATATGCTGGTTAATTTCATAAAGCCAAAACCTACTTATTTAGGGGAAGTCATTGATTTAAGCGGAGATGGCAGAGAATCCCATGATTAGTTGAGTTGAAATTAAAGGAATATAGTATATAGAAAAATTTGGATATAAATTACAAAAAAGTATTGACAAATAATAAACAAAGTATTATCATAAAAGTGTACCAAGTAGGTATACTTTTGTTTTACTAAGGAGCAAATTGAATTAGTCATTTTGATTTTAGTCTGGAGTGTAGAAATGAAAATAACACAGGAAGCTGACTATGCCCTCAGGATTATTTTATTTCTTACAAAGGCAGGTATGAATGCTAGAAATGATGCAAAAACCGTATCTGAAAGCGAAGGAGTTCCATCAAGATTTACACTTAAAATATTGAGGAAGCTTACAAAGGCAGGATTAACCAAATCCTATAGAGGAGTAGGAGGCGGATACTCTTTAGGCAAACCTCCCGAAACAATAACTTTTAAGGATGTAATAGAAGCAATTGATGGGCCCATATATATAAATAGGTGCTTATATGATAAGGAATTTTGTAATCTTCATAGAACTAATACCTGTGATATCCATAGGGAGCTTGGTAAGGTCAGAAAAACACTGATAGAAGAGCTTGAAGCTTTAAACTTTAAGGATTTAATGAGGGATAGTAAATAAATTTATAAACATATGCTTTTTAGTTTATAGATTATTTAAAATATAATCAAAAGTATACTAAATTAGTATACAATTAATTAAAACTATACTAAAATGGTATAGTTTATAAGGAGGAAATATATATGAAAATCTGTAAATCAGCTGATGCTAGCCTTGAAAGCTACATAGCATCAAAGGACATTGAAACATCATTTAATAGGGTTGAGCATCAGAAAATAAAATGTGGCTTTGGTCAACAGGGTGTATGCTGTAGGCTATGTTCAAATGGACCATGTAGAATAACTCCAAAGTCTCCAAAGGGCGTATGTGGAGCCACTGCTGATACGATTGTAGGAAGAAACTTCCTCCGTGCTGTAGCCTCTGGTGCGGCATGCTATCTGCATGTTGTTGAAACTACTGCAAGAAACTTAAAGGCTGTTGGAGAGAGAAGGGGAAAAATCAAGGGTGAAAAAACCCTAGAAGAATTAGCAGAGCTTTTTGAAATAGACTCTAATAATCTCCATGACAAGGCAATTAAAGTTGCAGATAAAGTATTAAATGACCTATATAAATCAAGAGATGAAAAAATGGAACTCCTTGAGAAAATGGCTTATACACCAAGGTTTAATAAATGGAAGGAATTAAATATTCTTCCCGGTGGAGCAAAATCAGAGGTATTTGATGCTATAGTGAAATCATCAACTAATTTAAATAGTGACCCCGTTGATATGTTACTACATTCTTTAAATCTTGGAATATCAACGGGACTATATGGACTAACCCTTACAAATCTATTGAATGATGTTATGCTGGGAGAACCAGTTATAAGAACTGCTCCCGTTGGATTTAAGGTTGTGAATGATGAATATATTAATATCATGATTACAGGTCATCAGCATTCTGTAATATCCCACTTACAGGACAGGTTAATAGAGGATGATGTTAAGAAGCTAGCTCAGAAAGCAGGAGCAAAGGGCTTCAAGCTTGTAGGATGTACATGTGTTGGTCAAGATTTACAGCTTAGGGGAGAGCATTATCAGGAAGTATTCTCAGGTCATGCTGGAAATAACTTTACAAGCGAGAGTCTTATATCAACAGGAGCTATTGATTTGATTGTGTCTGAGTTTAATTGTACCTTACCGGGGATTGAACCTATTGCAGATAAATTTATGGTGGATATGGTTTGCTTAGACGATGTTGCTAAAAAAGCAAATGCTGACTATATAAATTTTACTATGGATAAAGACGCAGAAATATCCGAGCATATTATAGGTAAAGCATTGGATGGATATAAAGGCAGAAGGGATAAAGTTGAGATTGATATTCCAAGGGATCACGGTCATGATGATGTAATTACAGGGGTTAGTGAAAAGTCTTTAAAGGCATTTTTGGGTAATACATGGAAGCCCCTTATAGACTTAATAGCTGAAGGAAATATAAAGGGTGTAGCAGGAGTTGTAGGTTGTTCAAATCTTACTGCAATGGGTCATGATGTATTTACCGTTGAGCTGACTAAGGAATTGATTAAGAGGGATATATTAGTACTGTCAGCTGGCTGTTCAAGCGGTGGGCTGGAAAATGTAGGGTTGATGTCGCCTAAGGCGGCAGAGTACGCAGGCGAAAATCTAAGACCCGTATGTGAAAGCTTAGGAATACCTCCGGTATTAAACTTTGGACCATGTCTAGCTATTGGAAGACTAGAAATAGTAGCCACAGAGCTTGCTGAGGCTTTAAATATAGATATACCACAGCTCCCACTGATTTTATCTGCACCACAGTGGCTTGAGGAACAGGCATTGGCAGATGGGGCCTTCGGATTAGCACTAGGTCTTCCTCTACATCTTGCCATACCTCCATTCATTAGTGGAAGTAAAGTCGTTACTGAGACACTGACTAACTCATTAGTTAATATAACCGGTGGACAATTAATTCTTGAGGATGATGTAAAGAGAGCGGCAGATAGATTAGAGGAGATAGTTTTAGATAGGAGAAAAGCATTAGGTCTGGATGTAGAGGTAGGGGAAATAGCTTAGGCTATTTTCCCTCAGGCTACCCCTAAGCCTCAAATCAGTTGCTACTAACCACTAACTACGAACTACTAA
>JANQEZ010000020.1 GCA_028278115.1 Clostridia bacterium | reverse complement strand
GGGCATATCCCAGGAGACAATAAAGTATTTAAAAAGCTATGAATGGCCCGGTAATATTAGGGAGCTGGAAAATGTCATAGAGAGATCAATAAACCTATTGGATACGGACTTAATGATAAAACCAAAGCATCTACCCCAAAGGCTGACTAGAAAAAAGTCGAAAACTTATTCATCGGGAAATAAAAGCTTAAAAAGCATGGTTGAAGAGGTTGAAAAGGAAGCTATTCAAAAGTGCTTGGAAAATACTAAAGGAAATAAAAATAAAGCCGCCAAAATCCTCGGGATTAGTAGAGTAGGGCTGTATAAAAAAATAGAGAGGTATAAGCTGGAGGATATTTAGACTGTTTTTATAGAAAAAAGGCTGTAGGAAATATGATTTGTATAATTTAAAAAAGAGCATTCTAGTTTCAGACAAGGGGAGTCTGTCAATAAAATGGTGTAAATAAATTTTAAAATCCAGTATACTAATTTTTTATAGTTAGTCATACTGGATTCTTTATTTCAAGACGGTAAATCTTTGACGGATACATATTTTTTATAAATCGTATTTAGCTCGATATAGGATTTCAATTCCTTTATATATTTTTTATTATGGGAGGGAGTATTATTAATAGATTGATAAATTAATTCTTCCATATCTTCTAATATGTTTATGTTTCTAGTCATCAGTATATACTGGGCTATAATATTAATTCCATCAATAATAAATTTTTTATATACAAACCTATTTTCGACCTGATTAATCAGTTCTATTAGCCTATTTATAGCTTCACCAACCTCGCCTTTATGTATAAGTATTTGTGAATATGTTTGGTAGTATGTAAATAGGCGTTCTAAATTTTCATTATCTATATAGCTAACTGCTAGATTAGCATAATAAAGAGCCTTATCATACTCTTTTAAGGACCTATATATTTCAGCTAAATTATTGAAAAGCATACTTTTATGCAAATCATCTTTAAAAAAGTCTAAGGATTTTCGTAAGTATTCTAAAGCTTTTCTATATTTATTTTGTTTTGCAAAGCTAATTCCTATATTCATCACAGCATTTCCCTTATAAAAGCTTGTCCCTGCATATTCTAAGGATTTCTGAAAAAGTTTTTCTGCTGAACCAGGGTGATTTGTATTGTTTTGCAATATCCCATAGCGATAATAATGCAAAAACTTGGTTTCATCATCTATCTCACTATATTCTTTTAATAATTTAGCTACTTCGGCATATAATTTTTTAGATTCTTTATATTCACGTTTGTAAAAATACATTAATCCAAGCTCTGACTTCCACTTAATTAAATAATCGGGGTTTTTTACAGAATCAATAGCCAATTCAATAAATACCTTTGCTCTATCAATTTGATTTCTATAAAAATAGCACATGGCAATATTTCTTTGCATTTTTAATGTATCTAACTGAAGCTTGTTTTTAATGCACAGCTCCTTTAACTTGGAGAGTACAGCGATATCCTCCTCGTCTTTATACATTTTTATATTGTCATAAATATTTTGAACCATTTCCTTTATCTGCTCGTCTTCAGATTCAATAATCTCATCCATACCCTTGTCAAGAACTCTACATAATCTTATCTTAAAAGTATCTGACCCAAGCTTTCTTTCCTTTAAGTACAGATTGATAGTTCGTACCTCTATACCTATTTCTCTAGCAAAATTGCCAAGACTCCCAAAGCTATTTATTACTATTTCTTTAACCTGCTTCCCCGGTGATTTGATCTTTATGTCATTAAGGGTTAGTTTATCCATTTATTTCATCACCTTCTTAATGAGTTTTAAATTTCAATAAATAATATTTTACAAATTAATAATTCTTTACAAATTTTAGAAATCCTTCATAAAAATAAGAAAAAGTAATAAAAAAACACAAAATAAAATTACTTTTATACAATGTGAACAAAATGGTTAATTTACTTTGGAATTTCCCTATATTTCTTTATGTTTTTTAAATTTTATAAAAAAATTGTAACTACTCTTTGTCACATTACATAATATGGAATTATGATTAAAATATTAGCCGTGGCTAATATCTAGATATTCCACTTTGAAGGAGGTAGAAAATGTTACTCTCAGATATTAAGAAAGGCATGAAGGTTAAAGTAGTTTCTCTGAAATCAACGGGATTATCAAGGCGTAGAATGATGGACCTTGGATTAATTCCAGATGCAGAGATTGAAGTAATCAGAAAAAGTCCCCTTGGAGATCCAACAGCTTATGGTATTAAGGGTGCACAAATAGCCCTAAGAATAGAAGAAGCAAGTCAGATAGAGGTAGAGAAAGTGGAGAGGAAAGAGAGGGAATAGGTGACGGGTAACAGGTAACGGGTAAAGGATTTAACATAAGTATAAGTTATTAAAGAATGTGTATGCTTTGATTATATATATCCTAAAAGTATTGACCTAAACCCTGTAACCCGTCACCTTTTCACCTATCACCTAATTTATCTAACCCAAAACAAATTTGGAGGTGAAGAAAATGGGGTTAACATGTGAATCCTGTGGTAGAGGTGTTTTGAAAAAGAAGTTTAATCTAAAATGTGGAGAGGAATATGTAATAGCATTAGCTGGAAATCCCAATGTAGGAAAGAGTACAGTCTTCAACGAATTGACTGGACTGAGACAGCATACGGGAAACTGGCCCGGTAAAACCGTAGTAAATGCCAGGGGAAATTATGATTATAAGAATATGAAATTCCTATTGATGGACTTACCTGGAACCTATTCTTTATTGGCAAATTCCGTAGAAGAACAGGTGGCTAGGGATTTTATTTGTTTTGGCAAGCCCCATGCAACTGTAGTTGTAGTTGATGCAACATGCCTTGAAAGAAATCTTAACCTAGTACTTCAGGTTATGGAGCTGACAGATAATGTAGTGGTATGTGTGAACCTAATAGACGAAGCTGAGAGAAAGGGCATTTTCATAGATATAAGGGAATTAGAAAGTGAACTGGGAGTCCCTGTGGTAGCTACTGTTGCTAGAGATGGCAAGGGCCTTGAAGAATTAAAGAGAAGGATTTTTAATGTAGCTGTAGGCATACAAACACCAAGCTCAAGAAAGATGAAATACTCTGAGAGGGTTGAAGAAGCCATTAGAGAAATAGAGCCTAAAATTGATAAGCTCTTAAAGGGTAAGCTTGATGCAAGATGGGTGGCTTTAAGGCTTATAGACGGTGATAAAACCATAGTTGATGCAATACATGAACATGTATACTATGAAAAAGCAATAGAGATAGATGGGAGGAGGTAAGGGTAAATGAATAATGACAATGTAAAGGAGCTTGAAGATTTAGTAGAATTATCTGAGGCAGTACAATCTATGCATGAAGATGGATTAAGGGATAATATAGTTAAGGATATATATGAAACAGCAGAATATATAACAAAAAAAGTCGTGACTAAAAAAAGCCAGAGGAAGGCTGATATTCATAAAAAGGTCGACGATATACTTACTTCAAGAATACTTGGATACCCCATAATGATATTATTACTAGGAATAGTCTTCTGGCTGACTATAACAGGAGCAAATTACCCATCCCAAATGTTAGCAAGCTTCTTTTTCTGGTTTGAAACCAAGCTAACAAGCCTTTTCATGTATATGGGTTCTCCAGAGTGGCTTCATGGAATTTTGGTATTGGGAATTTATAGGACTTTGGCGTGGGTAATATCGGTTATGCTTCCGCCTATGGCGATATTTTTTCCATTGTTCACACTACTAGAGGACCTTGGATACCTGCCTAGAGTAGCCTTCAATCTCGATAAACTGTTTAAAGCTGCTGGAGCTCATGGTAAGCAATCCCTGACTATGAGTATGGGCTTTGGATGCAATGCAGCAGGGGTTATAGCATGTAGAATAATTGAATCCCCTAGAGAAAGGCTCATAGCAACCATAACAAATAATTTTGTGCCCTGTAATGGAAGATTTCCCACCTTAATAGCATTGTCTACGATTTTTGTTGGAGGCTTAGTTACAAGTCGTTATAGTACTTTAGCTGCAACCTCCTTTGTGACATTGCTTGTAATATTTGGTATAATAATAACCCTAGTGGTATCATGGATTCTATCTAAGACTATATTAAAGGGTGTTCCGTCATCCTTTACATTGGAGCTTCCGCCCTATAGGAAACCAAGGATAGGAAGAATTCTTTATACATCCTTAATTGACAGAACGATTTTTGTACTGGGAAGAGCAATAGTAGTAGCCGCACCGGCAGGTTTGGTTATTTGGATATTGGCAAATGTTATGATTGGAGATATGAGTATCTTAAACCACCTTGCAGCCCTCCTAGACCCCTTGGCAAGAACCATTGGCTTAGACGGGTTTATACTTATGGCATTTGTAATAGGACTTCCAGCAAATGAAATCGTTGTTCCCATAATGATAATGAGCTATATGTCAAAGGGTACAATGCTTGAGCTGGAAAGCTTAGCTCAAATGAAGGAGCTTTTTATAGCAAATGGCTGGACCTTTGTAACCGCATTAAACGTAATGCTATTTTCACTACTTCATTTCCCCTGCGGCACTACCCTTTGGACAATCCGTAAAGAAACAGGCAGCTTTAAATGGACCCTACTATCGGCCCTACTCCCTACAGCAATAGCCCTAGCAGTATGCTTCATAGTAGCTCAAGGAGCAAGGCTATTGGGACTAGTGTAGCTTATACAATAATTGTTTACAGAAATTTACACCAATTAGAATTGAATAAATAACTAAGAAAGCGAGCCTGTGGGGA
Source organism: Clostridia bacterium (assembly GCA_028278115.1). GTDB lineage: Bacteria > Bacillota > Clostridia > Peptostreptococcales > Caminicellaceae > JANQEZ01. The sequence goes on along the minus strand of JANQEZ010000020.1, from coordinate 522 downwards.
CCGCTTTCTTATTACCACTAACTGCGGACTGACAGAAATTCTTTATCCGACCCGGGAGTTATGACTATAACCTAAGAGCTAAGAGCTGAGAGCTAAGAGCCGACAAAGCGTCCCTAGACGCCTTTGTCCCTTTTGTCCCCTTTATATCTTTTAAACTTTTCAAGTATATCAGCATTATCCTTTAAAAAAGCCGACAGCTCCTTCAAGGTTTCTACAGTTGAAGGACTTAGGTAATGCTCAATTGCCTCTGCCTCATCCTCAGGATTACAACTACTGTCTATAATGACTAAAAACTCCTGAAGAATATCGTTTCTTTTAACCAGTGACTCACCCAGTTGCTTACCTTTTTCAGTAAGCTTTATTCCCTTATACCTTTCATATATTACGTAATTCTCATTATGAAGCTTTTTAAGGGCCTTAACAACCGATGGAGAGGAAACCCTAAGCTTTGATGCCAAATCCCTTATTTTGAAAGCTCTATTATCAATATAAAGCTTATAAAGTTCTTCCAAATAATCCTCC
>JANQEZ010000442.1 GCA_028278115.1 Clostridia bacterium | reverse complement strand
ATGCAGATACCTTCATCATTTCCTCTAAAAATAATTTAGAATTTTTTAGAAAATATCTATATAAAACTCTAAATCAAAAACTATCAGATCGCTACTTTTTAATCCATCGAGTTGAAAAGCTTGGTATATCTATAATCGGTATTATATCTCCTCCTTGATTGATGAAACCTATAATACCATCTTGATTGTCGTTCTCAATAAAATACACTACTTCCTCTTTATTGAAATCCTGAATATAGGCCATATCTGAAACCCCTATACACTCTAATTTATCTTTACCATCAAAATATATTAGTTGTGTCGCCCCTAGATATTCATTGTTTAAAGGAGTAATACCTCCTATTTTTTTTAGCAAACCTCTTTCTACAAATTTATTTATATCCTTTTCCTTTTTATTTAGTGTAAGCAACACATCTGTGCATTTAGCTGCCACTTTATAGTCCTCTGTTCTGAATAAAACTAAATCATCCATCATTATCCTCCATATATTATGAATTGTTTATATGCTATTATTGATTTTATAGCAAGAAATATGCCAAAATACTATAGTACTGTCAGAAGTCCTGTTTGATGCATTATACTGACAATAAAAAAGAACTCTTATCTTCTATAAGAGTCATAATCCGTGTAAATTTTACAATTTCTTTTAAAACATTATGTATTTTTTACACTTAAACAAATCATATGCTTGTTATCTATATATAGAGATTCCAGTCAAAAGTTTAATTTATACATATACGTAGATTAATGTACACATCAAAAATCCCTAGAAACATCGGATATTTTGATATGTATATTAATATAGTATATGTATAAATTAACATTTACTTAGGATTCTCTATACTATATTTTCTAATTTTATTATATAACGTCTTTTTGCTTATTCCTAAAATATCTACAGCTCTGTCCTTATTGCCATCTACTTTTTTTAAGACATATGAAATATGCTGCTTTTCCAGTTCTTCAAGGCTAATCATATTTTCGCTGTCTTCTCTGCTATTATTTGCTACTTCTGTCAATGATAAATAGAATGTAATATCATCCTCTGTAATTTCTTCCTTGTTTGATATTGATATCATTCTTTGTATAACATTTCTGAGCTCTCTTATATTTCCAGGCCAATTATAGCTTGTTAAGGCATTTAACGCTTTTTGGTCTAATCTTTTAACACAAGTAACATAATCACTTCTAAACTCCTCAATAAAATAGTTTGTAAGAATGGGTATATCTTCTTTTCTTTCTCTAAGGGAGGGCAAGGATATATTAAAGGTATTGATTCTATAAAATAGGTCCTCTCTGAGGCTTCCCTCCTTAACCTCCTGTATAATATCTTTATTTGAAGCACATAAAAGTCTAAAATCAGAAAATAATTGTTTATTTCCTCCCAATCTTTCAAAGGTTTTATACTCCAAAGCCCTTAACAACTTAGTCTGGAGCTTTTCGTCTAACTCACTTATTTCATCTAAAAATAGTGTTCCATCATTGGCCTCTTCTAGCTTTCCTTTCTTAGAGCTTAAGGCTCCCGTAAAAGCTCCTTTTTCATAACCAAATAATTCACTTTCTAATAAGGTACTTGGAATAGCAGCACAGTTTATCTTAATAAGCTTATTATGTTTTCTAATGGAATTATAGTGTATAAAGTCGACAATCAGTTCTTTGCCTGTACCACTTTCACCTGTTATTAGTATTGGAGCATCACTGTTTGAAAGCTTTAAGGCTTTATCAACACAGCTTTGCAGCTTTGGGCTCTCACCAACAATTTTTATATTCTCTGTTATATTACTCCCATCCTTGGAATTGTCTTTATCTAAAGCCCTTCCTATTACCTTCCTTATATCTTTAAGCTTAAATGGTTTTGATATGAAATCTATGGCACCATTTCGTAAAAAGAACTCAGACTTATATTTTTCTGCATAGGCAGTCATTATAATTATTCTTATATGGGGATACATACTTTTTACAGCATTAAGGACCTCAATTCCATCCATTTTTGGCATCTGAACATCCAAAAGGATAACGTCAGGACAATCTTCTTTTAATGCCTCAATAGCAGAGTAGGCATCATAAAATGCCATTGTATCAATCTTTTCTTTTTTTAGTACTTTCTGTAATAGATCGGTAATCTCTCTATGATCATCTACTATAAATACCTTACACATACATCTCCCCCTTTTCCAAAGAAATTCTATAGTGCTATAGCAGTATTTTTTAGGTGATATTCCCTATTTACCCCAAACATAAGCTATTATGCAAATTTTAAATCTTTCATTGGAATATCCCTATAGGTAGCCAACACTAGAGTGAAATAAAGCCAAAAAGATTTTGATATGTACATTAATTTACATATATGTATAAATTAAGCTTTATTTAGTATTCTCTATATTATATCAAATAATTGTTAAGTTAACATATTCTTTATGCCTTTAATTTCTAATAACGATAGGACAAAGGCATCTGGCGACTCACTTTAATTCTAAGTTGCAAGTATTGGAGTCTTTCTATAGGCAACCAACAATAGAGTGTAATAAAACTAAAAGGATTATGATATTTTATTTTAGTGATTTCAATGAGTCTGTTTTCTCCTTTAAGATATATAAAAAACAGGTTCATTGCATGAACGAAAATAAAATATCATAATCCCCCTTTCAGCTATGAAATTTCTTGCAAAAAATGTTTGAGTTCTTTAGCAACAAAAAAACCAGTGCATTTATACACTGGCTACTGGCTGTCCTCTATTCAGATACTACTTCTACCTTCATCTTTGCTGAAACCTCAGGGTAAACCTTTATATTTACATGGTATGTACCTAGTTCCTTTATTGGGTTATCAAGAACTATCTTTCTCTTATCGATGTTTATCTTATGCTCTCTTTTAAGCTGTGTTGTTATATCCTTTGTTGTTATGGAGCCAAACAGTTTACCCCCTTCTCCTGCTTTACTCTTAAACTTAAGTGTTAATTTTGAAATTTTTTCAGCTAATTCCTTGGCTTTTTGAAGCTCATTATCCTGTTTCTTCTTTTCAGAAGCTTTTTGAGCCTTCAGACTATTAATATTTCCCTTTGTTGCTTCCTTGGCAAGACCCCTCGGAATCAAGTAGTTTCTTCCATGACCATCACTAACGTTAATAACGTCTCCTTTTTTTCCTGTTCCTTTAATATCCTTTAATAAGATAACCTTCATTATCTCTCACCTTCCTCCAAATATTCTTCAATTGCATCAATTAATATATTTTTAGTCTGGTATGCAGTGACATCCTTAAGCTGGGCTCCAGCCACTGTAAGATGGCCACCTCCACCGAGCTTTTCTAAAATTCTTTGAACATTTAAATTGCCCAGTGACCTTCCGCTTATGAGTACTGTACCGTCATCCTTAATACCAATTACAAAGGACGTATTTATGCCTCTAATATTTAAAAGCTCATCTGCTCCTTGAGCAACTACTAATTGAGGGTTTTTTAAGTTCTCATCACATACTGATATAGCTATATTATCTTTAATAACCTCTGCATTTCTAACTACATTGGCCTTAGCTATAAATGTAGTTATATCATCTTGAAACAGCTGTCTTACTTCTGTAGTATCGGCACCAGCCCTTCGGAGTAAGGAAGCTGCTTCAAATGTCCTTACCCCCGTTTTAAAGGAGAAATTTTTTGTATCAACAGCGATTCCACCTAACATGGCTTCTGCTTCTATCTTTTCTAAGTTAACCTTTACATCAATATATTGAAGAATTTCAGCTACTAGCTCACAAGTTGACGATGCATATGGCTCTAAATACATAAGTACATTATTTTCAATGAATTCTGTGCCTCTTCTATGGTGGTCTATAAGAACTACTCTATCACTTTTCCCTATAAGCTCTGGACACTCGGTGGAGCTAGGTCTATGAGTATCAACCACTACTATGAGGTCCCTCTCTCCAAATAATTCTAAGGCTTCTTCTGAGACTATAAATTTATATTTTTCATTATCCTTAAATCTATCGTATACATTCTGTATAGCAGCATTTATTTCATTTATAACTATATAGGCTTCCTTTCCTCTATTAATGGCAGCCCTATAAACACCTATAGCAGCTCCAAAGCTATCCATATCAGGAGATTTATGGCCCATTATTATTATTTTATTGCTTTGATTAATTAACTGCCGAAGGGCATGGGCAATAATCCTAGCCTTCACCTTGTTTCGTTTTTCTACCGCCTTTGTTTTTCCACCATAAAATTCAAATGAATCTATTTTTCTAACTACAGCTTGATCTCCACCTCTACCTAAAGCTAGCTCTAGGGCAGATGCTGCAAACTCTTCTAGGCTGCTGAGGGTCTTTCCATTAACCCCAAGACCTATGCTTAATGTTGCAGGAATTTTATTTCCCAAATCTATCTCTCTTATATCATCCAATATAGTAAATTTTTTAGCTTCCAAATTTTCAAGATTTCTATTTTCAAATACAACGATATATTTATCCTTTTGGTATTTTTTCACTAGTCCATTCATCCTGGACACCCAGAGATTTATTCTTCTATCTATTTCAGCAGTAACCAGAGGTTTATAGTCCTCCTCTGTTTCTTTAAGAACATCATCATAATTATCTACCTGTATAAAAGCCACATTAGGCTTTTCACTGTTATATTTGGTCTTTAAATTGTGAAAATTTGTATTTTCTATCCAGTAGAGCATTACAATATATCTTGCATTATGATCACTATCCAATTTAACTATGTTGTGGCGAACTTTAAATATTCTATCCTTTATTTTTACATCCTTAATCTTATCACTTTCATCCTCAAGCAGCTTAGTAAATTCAAAATATGGTATTATATCTTCAATATTTTTGTCAAGTATATCCTTTTCTTCCATTAGTTCTATAAATTTGGAATTATACCAGGATATACTTCCATCAAATTCCACTATGGTTAAAGGGATTGGTAGATTAAGTAACGAATACCTTGCAACGGAATCCACTTCAGATGATAGGCCCTCAATATATTTCTTCCACTTTTCTCTGCGTGTATAATTAGATTTCCAATTATAATAGATAAGATATACTAGTAAGGCTCCTCCTAGAGCTCCTAAATATATATTATAAATAAGGATAACTGAAATCAGCACAGCTATAATCCAGAGATAAATATTAGTATCTGGATTTAAGATTTTAAGAAATCTTTTATTATTCATAAATACACTCCAAGCCTATTGATATTCAAAACAAAATTTCAATGTAATACTTTTATACCCCTTGGTTTTCCAATTTTCTAATGTTCATAATGGCATCTGCTAACCCTATAAAAAATAATATCAAGTAAAAAATTGGATTGAGAAAAATAAAAACTAAAATTACTCTTCTCAGTACCTTACCAATACCTTTCTTCTCTAGGAAAAAGCTTACAACAGATAAGCCCAGCATAACGAAAATCACTTGGAATAAATATACAACATTGGCATTTAATGCATCAGATTTCACTATACTAAATCTAGTAGCTACATATGTCAATATTACTATTACTAGTGCTCCCATCATAAAGTTCTTAGGTAATCTAAAGTAAGCAAAGCTTTTTGGCGTTGGTACTGAAAAACCTATTCTCCTGAGTATAATTCCTGAAGTAAGATAGTTAATATATGTAGTTGCTATAGACGATAATATTATAGAAGTAGGAAAAATCAGTAGGTAAAGGGTTTCCATCTGTTCAATCCTAGTCAGCATTTCCTGTACTAGGTCAGTTTCTGCTCCAGACATGTTTATAAGACCCTCATACATTTCCCTAGATTGCTGAAAAGCACTTTGTAATATTTCAATAGGTCCGTATCCAAATATCTGAGGCATCAATGCAAAAAATATCATAGAAGACATTACTGCCGATATACTCCCAGCTAATATTGTTAAACTCAGTGAATATTTTTTCTCTATCATATAGCCAATCACTATAGAAACTGAACCTACTGTAATAAAAAATAGTAGTGCCCTTAATGGGTCCATGAAGCCGCCCATCATAAAGGTTGTTACAACAAGGGACAGCACACTATATTTACAGCCATTTTTAGCTCCAATTATTATAAAAGGTACAGGCAGAAATAATAATAATACAGTTAGAAAAGGTATATATATTCCCGCTAGAGCAAAGACAACTGCTATTGCTGTTATCAAAGCCGATTCAACCATAGCACTGGTTTTCTTGCGTGTATTCAAATATGCTCACTCCCTATTTGCTATTTCTATTCATATGTTTTTTAAGGGCTGATAGATCTCCAAACCAGCTCTCAACCTTATGATCTTCTAAAACACCTAGTTTAACCTTATCTTCAATACGCATATCTAAATTTGAATAGTTTATGCCTAGTCTTCTCCCAAGGACATAGGCAACTAAAATAATATTTGCCAAAATATCTGCAATAGCTTCCTGCTGACCCTTGATTCCCTTAACCAGCAGTTCAAATAAAGAAGCCACTGAAGATAGTAATTCGCTCTTTAACCATTCTATTATCTTTATATTCTTTGTTATATCTATACCTTTATTCCCCAAGGACATACTATTCCCTCCCTACTACATTATAACAAATATGAATAGGATATGTATATTTTATGCTATATTATTCATATAAAGTTTAAAAGACTTCATGGGGCTTTTATCTTTATATGAATAAAGTCTATGATTTTAGCTATTACTTTAAGTATCTAAATCACAAAAAAGAAGCGAATACTCGCTTCTTTTTTTATATGCTATATTTTATTCACCAGCAGAGAAAGGTAATAACGCTACTATTCTTGCTCTCTTTATAGCTGTTGTCAACTGTCTTTGATGATTAGCACAGTTACCAGTTATTCTTCTTGGAAGAATCTTTGCTCTATCAGTTATATATTTTTGTAAGAATTTTATATCTTTATAATCTATTTGCTTAACTTTGTTAGCACAGAAGCTACAAATCTTTTTTCTTTTTCTTCCTCTTCTCACTAAACTTCCCTCCTTGTCCTAGAATGGAACATCGTCATCATCTTCAATGGCACTAAAACCATCGGAACCATCATTAAAATCAGGGAATTGAGAGCTTTCATTACTATTGTCTCTTTTATTTCCCCATTCAAGGAACTCTACTCTATCTGCAACGATTTCAGTCGAATATCTCTTTTCACCTGTATTAGTTTCATAATTATTATTTTGAAGTCTTCCTTGTATGCCAACTAATCTACCCTTAGCTAAGTAATTAGCACAGCTTTCAGCAAATTTTCCCCAAACAACTACTCTGAAAAAATCTGTCTCTTTATTTCTAGAAAATGGTCTATCCACTGCTATATTTAAGGTGGCTACTGCTTTACCGCTTCCTGCTGTAAAGCGAAGCTCAGGATCACGAGTAAGTCTTCCTATCATAACTACATTATTCATTTAATCCCCACCTTTTCAAAGATTTCTATTTATCTTCTAAGTTAATAACGATATATCTGATAACAGCATCAGATATTCTATAATTTCTCTCTAGTTCCTTAGGCAAATCAGTATTCGCCTTGAAATTCATCAGCACGTAGTAACCTTCTTTTATCTTGTTGATTTCATAGGCTAATTTTTTCATACCCCACTCGTTAACCTCTTCAACTTCACCATCACTCGCAATGATTCCCTTGAACTTTTCGATTAACTCATTTCTTTTTTCCTCTTCAAGATCAGGTCTTAATATTACTAACGTTTCGTACTTATTCATCATTTACACCTCCCTGTGGACTTTATGGCCCTGCTCAAGCAGAGCAGAGAGAATACATTTCATATTCACAACTTTAGATTATATCACTTTATCAATATTTATTCAAGAATAAATAAAAATAAATTTTCTAATAATAAAAAAATTAAGGCTGCCCTTAACTTTATAAGGTGCAGCCTCAGGCTGTCCAAAAACCCGAATTTCTTCGTTGTTGCTTCAAACGAGAGCTCTTACGTATTTCTGTATAC
>JANQEZ010000422.1 GCA_028278115.1 Clostridia bacterium | reverse complement strand
TTTTAGTTTATCAATACTTAAGGGGGTTTTGATATTTCATTTGAGAGATTTTTATGAATCTGTTTTAACCTACAAAATATAAGAAAAACAGGTTCATAGTATGAACAAAAAGGAAATATCAAATACCCCCGGCGGCGTGAACTAGCATAAGGGGTGAATTTATAAAAGAATAAAAAAACTGGAGGGCTGTTTTTGCCGCCAGTTTTTTTATCTTTAGCTTTGCTTTGGTAAAGGATTAAGAGAAAAAATAGAAAAATTTCTTTAAACTTCTTTGTTAAAATAAAATAGTTTAGTATAATCTGTATGTGGGCTATATGTATTAAAAAATCTGATGATAATAATTTTGATTAAAGGGTGAGGGGAAAATGAGGATACTGCTTTATATAGGAATTATTTCTATGGGTGCTATGGTGGGCTATAAAGAATTGGTTTCTGAAAAAGTATTTAGTAAAATGGGTACTATTCAATATATGTGTTTACTCTTTTTATTATTTGTTATGGGGATTAAGATTGGTATAAATGAGAACGTTCTTCTATCTTTTCATAAATTAGGGTTTACAGCAATAGTCATATCTTTTTTTGCAATATCATTTAGCATATTAGGGGTTAAACTTATTTCAAAGTATATTATTGAGGAAAAGAAGGTGAAATAGAATGACTTTGCATATATTACTTACCGTTGCACTTGGCATAGGATTCGGTTATTTGTGGACACCGGAAATCATCATTCAAAATATAGATTCGTTAATTGATTTTGGATTATGCCTGCTTTTGTTTTTTGTTGGCATTGATATTGGAAAAAATAAGACTATACTTGAGGATATAAAGAGCTATGGTTTTAAAATATTCCTTATTCCCTTTGCTGTAGTAGTGGGTACGCTGTTTGGCAGCATCGTAGCCAGCTATTTTTTAAAGCTGTCTCCCTTTGAAACTGCTGCGGTTGGCTCGGGTTTAGGCTGGTATTCTCTATCGGCGATAGAGCTGTCAAAACATAGTGCTGAGCTTGGAACTATAGCATTTTTAGCAAATGTATCAAGAGAGGTAATAGCATTAATAATTATTCCCCTAATAGCGAGCAGGATTGGTCATGTGGAAACTATTGCAGCGGCAGGGGCTACATCTATGGATACCTCCTTGCCTGTAATTACTAAAGCTACAAGTGGTTCTATATCCATACTGGCTTTCTTCTCAGGAGTTATACTTTCCATGCTTGTGCCGGTACTGGTTCCTTTGATGATGAGCTTTAATTGATATAGATATGTGATTAAGAATTTTTTGTATTTATACTCAAAGTAATGATCTGAAATACTATGAATTAGTATTTGGGAATACTTTCTTAGCTGACTGAATATATAGTAACCATAAACCTTTTTAACAATAATTTATTAATATAACATAGGAGGTATATGGATTATGAATGTATATGATTATGCAAGTGAGTTATCAAAGGCAATTAGAAATTCCAGTGAATACAAGACTTTTAAGAAATTAGATGGTGAAATTTCTTCTAATCCGAAGCTAAAGAGTAAAATAGAGGATTTTAGAAAAAAACAGTATGAGATTCAATCTTTGCAAATGATGGGCAAAGAAATAGACGGAGAAATGGCTAAGGAGATTCAAGAATTATTTAATGTCATCGGCAAGGACCCCAAGGCAATGGAGTACTTCGATGCTGAAATGCGATTAGGTCAAATGATGACGGAGGTTTCTAGAATAATAGGCGATGCAATGAGTTAGTAGGAATCCGAGAACCCCAAGAGTGGGTTCTTTTTTTAGTAGGTTATAAACTTTTGAGTCATACCTTTTGAGACCGTTACAACGTTACATTCTCATAGGTCAGCACTTTGATGTCTGTTGCATTAAAAAAATATGAGACAGATACTAAAGAAGATGAGCTTGATATTTTGAATCCCTTTTTATACCTCAAAGAATGACATTAACTACTACTAACCACTAGCCACTAACTACTAACTAAAAAATTTCCTATGTTAATTTTTTGTTATGAAAAACTTGTAAAACTTTGACGTCAAATGTATAATATAATGAGAAATTCTGATAAGATAGAATAAAAGAAACTTTCTTTATGAAAGATATTAAAAACAAGAAATTTTAATATAATTTATAATTTCGGAGGAATGGCTATGAGTGCCTTAGCTGAAGAAGGGAAAAATACAATGAAGAAATTAATAAGGAATGTAATGATTATATTGCTTCTAATTGTAATGGTTTCAGCCTATGGTGGATACAGATATTATAATACCTTGGGATTGCCCGTTGATATAAATGATTCTAAGGTTGTTGATATAAGTATTCCCAAAGGTTCATCAACTGCTAAGATAGCAGGTATTTTAGAGGAAAATGGACTTATAAGGAACGAATTATACTTTAGATACGTATCTACACAGAGAAATGTGGGACAAAAATACCAGGCAGGCCATTATAAATTAAATAAATCACTAGGTGTAGACGAGATAATTGAAAAGCTAGCTAATGGTGATGTTTATGTTGAAACAGTTAAATTTACAATACCCGAAGGCTTTGAAATACAACAAATAATTGATAGATTAGTTAGTATCGAAGGCTTAAATCTAAATAAGGATAAGCTTTTGGAAATAATGGAGAATGAAGATTTTGGTTATAAATTTCTCCATGAAATACCGAAGGGTGAAGATAGATTGGAGGGATATCTCTTTCCCGACACCTATGAAGTCTTAAAGGATGTAAAGGAAAGGGATATAGTTGTAATGATGTTAAATCGTTTTGACAGGGTTTTTAAAGAAGAATATTACCATAGGGCCAAGGAACTTAATATGAGTATAGAGGAAGTAATTACACTGGCATCTATAATTGAAAGGGAAGCTAGAGTAGACAGGGAAAGACCAGTTATCTCCAGTGTTTTTCATAATAGATTAAAGAAGGACATGCTCCTGCAGTCCTGTGCTACCATTCAATATGCACTAGGGGAAAGAAAAGAAAAATTAACCTATAAGGATTTGGAGATTGAATCACCCTATAATACCTATACTAATTTGGGACTTCCGCCTTCCCCGATAGCTTCTCCCGGTGAACCATCCATAAAGGCGGCATTATATCCTGAGGATACAAGCTACCTGTACTTTGTAGCCAGAGGCGATGGCTCCCATGTATTTAACAAAACCTATCAAGGCCATATTAAGTCGAAGAATGAAAACAACTAATCTTTAGCCAGCATAATACAGAATTGTTTTGAGGATATGAAAAATAATTATTTTCATGATCCTTTGGAAAAACTAATACGTGGTAGGAGCCACGTATTAATTTTTGTCCTTTAGAAATATTAGATATATAAAGCTTTTTAATAAGGAGTAAAAATTTTAGATTGAAACTGATATATAAATATAGTGTGAAGCATTTGCTTTTAAAGACCTAAAAGACATAGGCTAAAATGAATAGTTAATAGCGTAAACACAGCAGCTAAAGGGTCTTTTCAAGAAGGAGTGGTAATATTGAGTAATATTGTTGATAAATTAGTTGAGGAGTATATAAGGGACATACTTCCTGAAAATCAAGGGCAGCTCAAAGCCCTAGAGGAATATGCCAAGAAAAATAATGTTCCAATTGTTCATCCTGAGGTTGCTAAACTTTTAGAGGTGATAATAAAATCTAGTAAAATTAAAAGTATATTAGAGGTTGGAACTGCCATAGGATATTCTTCATTGATATTTTCAAATGCTATGGGCAATGAAGGTAAAATAGTAACCATTGAAAAGCGTGGAGATATGTATGAAATGGCATGTAAAAACATAGAGGAGGCAGGACTTAGTTCAAAAATAAATTTACTTCATGGAGATGCAGCAGAGCTTTTGCCCCAAATCGACGGAAAGTTTGATATGATTTTTCTAGATGCAGCCAAGGGACATTATCAGAAATTTTTATTATCATGTATAGAAAAACTGGATGAAAATGGAATGATTGTTTCGGATAATGTATTATATAAGGGGATGGTTGCATCAAATGAATATTTAATTAGAAGGAAAATAACAATAGTTAAAAGAATGAGAAAATACCTTAAATATATTTCTGAGCATCCTCAATTAACAACGAGTATAATACCAATTGGCGATGGATTGGCTCTTACATATAAATCAGGGAGGAATTTTAGTGAATAGAAAAGTTGAACTATTGGCTCCTGCTGGAGATATTGAAAAGCTGAAGTATGCTTTTATTTATGGTGCAGATGCAGTTTACATAGGAGGACAAATATTTGGACTTCGAGCAAGTGCTAAGAATTTTTCCTTTGAAGACATGGAGGAGGGCATCCGCTTTGCCCATAAAAGAGGTAAAAAGGTATACGTTACCTTAAATATAATACCACATAATGATGATTTAGATGAATTACCCGATTATTTAAAAAAATTAAGTGAGCTAAGGGTAGATGCTGTTATACTTTCAGACCCTGGAACCCTTATGTATGTTAGAGAGTATGCACCTGAGCTTGAAGTTCATTTAAGTACTCAGGCAAATAATACAAATTATATGAGTGCAAACTTTTGGCATAAGCAGGGAATTAGTAGAATAGTAGTAGCTAGGGAGCTTTCCTTTGAAGAAATAAAAAAGATAAAGGATAATACACCAGAGGATCTAGAGCTTGAAGGATTTATACATGGAGCCATGTGTATATCCTATTCAGGCAGATGCCTTCTAAGCAATTATATGTCCAATAGAGATTCCAACAGAGGAGAATGTTCCCATCCATGTAGATGGAACTACTATCTAGTTGAGGAAAAAAGACCTGGAGAATTTATGAAGGTAACTGAAGATGAAAAGGGGACTTATTTTTTTAATTCCAAGGACCTATGTATGATTGGTCATATACCAGAGCTTATGGACTCAGGTCTATACAGCTTAAAAATTGAAGGGAGAATGAAAAGTATTTATTACGTGGCAAATACTGTACGTGTTTATAGAAAGGCCATTGATGAATACAATAAATCCCCTGAAAATTATAAATTCGACCCAAAATGGGTGGAGGAGCTTAGCAAAGTGAGTCATAGAAAGTTCACAACGGGCTTTTATTTAAATAAACCCAATGAGGAGGACCAACTCTATTCTTCCAGCTCATACATAAGGGATTACGACTTTATAGGAGTAGTACTTGATTATGATGAGGATACGAATATGGCATTGGTTGAACAGAGAAACAGAGTTTTTGTAGGCGATGAAATTGAAGTCATAGGACCAGATTATAATGGGTTTAAGCAAAAGATTAATCAAATGCTAAATGATAAAGGTGAAGAAATAGATGTAGCCCCCCATCCCCAGCAAAAAATAAAGATATTAATGGAGAAACCCGTAGAAAAATATTATATATTAAGAAAAAAGAGAGAGGAAGATTAATTTGACAAGACCTATCCTGATTGGAATTACAGGTGGAACTGGTTCCGGTAAAACTACTGTTGCAAAATCTATATACGAGAGCCTTCCAGAGAAAAACATATGCATCATAGAACAGGATTCCTACTATAAGGATCAAACTCATTTATCCTTGGAAGATAGGACAAAAACCAACTACGATCATCCCTTAGCCTTCGATACAGAGCTTTTACTTAAGCAGTTAAAAATCCTGCTAAGGGGGGAAGCTATAGAAAAGCCTATATATGATTTTTCAAAACACACAAGAAAAAAGGAAACCATAAGGGTCGAATCAAAGGATATCATCATATTAGAAGGAATAATGATTTTAGAGGATGAAAGATTAAGGAATCTAATGGATATCAAGATATTTGTTGATACAGATGCAGATGTAAGGGTTATCAGAAGAATAGAAAGAGATATCGCCGATAGAGGCAGAACCCTAGAGTCAGTTATACAGCAATATATAGAAACCGTAAAGCCAGCCCATCAACAATTTATTGAGCCCACAAAGAAATATGCAAATTTAATAATACCAGAAGGCGGCTACAATAAAGTTGCCATAGACATATTAGCTGCAAAAGTGAAATCAGTAATATATGAAAAGCAAAATGGTGAAGGATTAGGCATAATCTAGTAAGTAATACCTATGAATTTTACTGGAGCTTTATAAATTATCTTTATTCATAATAACTAATATGGAATTATACATTTATAAAATAATAACCATAAAAAGCTTTTTATAGTTTTTTCACCTAAACTCCCTAGAGAATGACTAAAAACTCGCACCTCGTACCTTGCACCTTGCACCTCGTACTTCGCACCTTGCACCTAAAAGTGCCACTGGCACTTTTACTTTATAGTATACACCTTCCCTAAAATGGTAATAATCTTTATTATCATGGGGGGAAGGTGTATTTTATGAGAAAAATAAAAAAAAGTGAAGATAAATCTGCACAGAAGAATTGGAGAGACATTACAGAAAAGAGAGTTATTAAATTTTTTAAATTTATTTCTTTCATGCTTATACTGCTTTTAGTGCGGCTTTTCCACATACAGATTATAATGGGTGAAGAATATGGGAAAAGTGCATTTGAACAGTGGTTTCACGTAATAGCTACTGTTGCCGATAGGGGAACCATCTACGATAGAAATAGAAGGCCTCTAACCGATAAAATTAAAGAGAATTATTTAATAATGCAGCCTGGATTTAGAGTAAATGGTAAAAATATTGAGAGTATAAGTGTTTTGACAGGACTTGGTGAAGAAGAAATATCTAGTAGTATATCAGAGGATAGTATAACTGAGCTTTTAATAAAAAAGTATGATGAAAAGGCTATTCTAGAGATTATGAGAAATAAGGGAGTAGCCATTATAGAGCGTTCAAAAAGGTATGATGAAGAAGGCTTGGCATCCCATGCAATAGGTTATATAAATAAATCAAAAAATGTAGGGGTTTCGGGCTTAGAAAAGTATTTTGATAAAGAGCTCGGTGAAAATAGAGAAAAAAAAGTCGGTGCAATACTGGACGCCCATTCAAGGATTATACCTGGTTTTGGATACATAGTTATGGAGGAATCCAATATAGATAAAAAAAATATAATAGTCACCCTTGATAACGATATACAAAAGATATGTGAAAATGAACTAGATGAGAAGAATTATATAGGAAGTATTGTAGTTTTGGATAGTAAATCTGGAGAAATTTTGGCTATGGCAAGCCGACCTAAATTTGACCAGGATAATGTAGGAAATCATTTAGAAAGCAATGATAAGGAGCTTTACAATAAGGCTGTTCAAATATCATATCCACCGGGCTCAGTTTTTAAGATAGTTGTTGCGGCTGCACTCCTCGAAAATGAAGTAATTAATCTAGAGGATAAGCTGTTTTGTGAAGGCTTTGAAATTCTTGGCACCACAAAGATTAAATGCAACTCCTATGAGACAGGTGGTCACGGAGAGCTTACCTTTGAACAGGGCTTTGCCAGTTCATGTAATTCAGCATTTATACAAGGAGCTAGCGCCCTTGGTGGAGATAAATTAATTGAAATGGCTAAGAAATTTGGAATAGGAGAAGAAACAGGAATTAGACTAGAGGAAGAAATTGGTGGAATTTTATCTACAA
>JANQEZ010000410.1 GCA_028278115.1 Clostridia bacterium | reverse complement strand
TTTTAGAGTAAAACTTAACTTATACATGACCCAAATATGTGATGATTCTAGGCATTTTGGGGTGTGTATAAGTTGTAGTTTTACCTAAAATACCTATATCAAACCATAACTTTAAAACTAGAGGTTGGGAGTTGGTAATTTATGAAAAATTACAAATTGTTTTTACCAGTTATATTAGTACTATTCATAATAATCTCAATAACTATTTATTCATATGTACGTAATACTCAATCATCTGATTTTCCACATTACAAGCAAGTTGCTATGAAGTATGATGGAAATATGACTGTTTTTTCAAATCATCCTTTTACTCTCCCAATTTATATAATAGATACCTTTGAGTTTAGTGAAATAGCAAGTGATGATACAATAAAATATGTAACAATTGTGGAAAATAACGGGAAAGAACATTTGGTTGAGAATTGGAATTTAGGTGAAAGTGTTAAAAAGGATACTTATATCAGAAGAAAATTAATTTTAAACCCCGTATTTAAAAAAGAAGAGATTCATACTATAGATACTCTTAAAATAGTGTTTAAAGACAATGTTGAAGAAGTATTTAATCTTGGAGAAATTAATATTGACGTGTTATCTGATTATGCATTAAATCATGAATATTTGACAACTAATACTTCATCAAGAACCCTTAATGCAAAATCCTATGATAAATCTCCATTTTCTACAATACTTGTTGATATACGTTTTACCCATAGTGGTGATTATATTATAAAGGATATAGACCTTGGTATTGATAATTTGTATATAAGTACAAAGGATATAAAAATATTGAACCTTGATTCTATTAATGTTATTAATGATATATTATCATTGAGATATGAAGGTAGTGAATATCCTTATAAGGAAAGAGCTAAAAGCACTCAAGCTTATAAACATGCTTTTTACGATAAAGCTAAATTTGAGCCCACAAGAAATTCTCAGGATACTATTAAAGATTTAAAAATACAAGTAAAGAATATGAACGATAGAGTAACATTGATATTACCAGTAATATATAATAGCAAAATGGATTTTGATAAAATATTACTATTAAATCCAGAAATTAATATAGACTACAATGGAGAAACGTATATTATTAAAGGATTGAATCCAGAATTAAGATTTCCCAGCTTATTGAAAATAGCTAATTAAAATCCACATGCTTTTCTTCGCTATTAATCTAATAATCATAATACTTCTAATCAAGTATAACTAGATAGAATAGTAAACTTCTTAATTATATATCTTTAATTTCCAATACAAATTAAATTTGTTACAATGGAAAAAGTATATTATTATAAAAGTATACTTAAGAAAAGGAGCCGTCAATTGATATGACAACTAATTTAGGTATCAATATAGTCAATTTAGAAATTGAAGAGGCTGTTGAGCTTAGACTTGAAAGAATCGAGATTTGTCTTGGGAAGGAAGATAAGTATAGGGATAAACTCAAGGAATTTGATAAGATGGTTCATAAAGCTGAGGAGCTTGGATTACCATACAGTATACACCTACCTGTGTATACTGAAAGCTGGTATCCCTATGACCTCTTTTCAGCTTTTTTTATTGATGAAGACAAAAATAAAAGGGAATTATCCTTTAGATTATTAGAATTTAATTTGGATAAGCTAAAACATCTTAATTCAGAATACTTTGTTTTACATTTTCCGGGAATATCGAAGACAACAATGGATCGAAATCTCTTTACTGAGATTCTTAAGGAATCCCTTACTAGAGTGAATAATCTTGCTAAGACATATGGAGTAAAAATATATCTAGAATACTTTGGCTCCAATAAAAACTTTTGTGATTTTAATCAATGGATTAGTATAATACAAGAATATGAAAATCTAGGAATATTAACGGACACAGGTCATCTATATTTTTCATCAATCATCAATGGATTTGACTTCTTAGATGCACTTAGAACCCTAGCAAAAAACTCCAGTGCTTTCCACCTATGGACCACAAAGGGGGAAAAGGCATACTGTGAATGTCAGTACTATAAAGAGTACCATCACATTGGCCCCCACATACAGCAAAAAAGAAATAGTGGCTGGGCCTTTGACACAGAGGAGGTTATTAAAATAATAGCAAAGGAAAACAAGCCTGTAATAATAGAACCGTCAATTAAGTATAAGGGAAAAGAGTATTTACTGGAGGGAATAAAAAGTATAAAGAAATACTTTTAATAAAGGTGTCTGGAGGGACTCTTTAGTTGCAAGCTCCAAGTTGCAAGTTCCAAGTATTAGGGTAGTTCTAATAGGTTTATAAAAATTTTTATAGTGATTTATATTACTTTATTTTAGTTATGAAGTGTCTTATAAAAATTATCTAAGCCTTTAGAAAATAAAAAATGACTAAGCTATTATATTTAGGCTCAGTCATTTTTATCTTTAAAATATTTCCAAGCTCAAGAGAAGGACATAAACCTCGTACCTTGAACCTCCTACCTAGCTCCTATCTTCCTTTGCCTAGTAAAAGAGGTGAAATCTTTTTATATATAAGTATTGTCACAATTGATATAGAAGCACCCTTTAAGAGGTTGAAGGGAACAATGGCATAAATTATAAGACTTCTTAAATCCGTTATAGCACCATTTGCAGATGCACTCCATGCTATTATTTGATCTATTGGCATCATCTTAGCATAGAAAGGTATTAGGATATAATAGTTGGCGAAAGCACCTACAATACCCATCAAAATCGTACCAAGGAGCATTCCAAAGAGGGCAGTAGTTCTTTTCTTAGACCTAGCATACATTATACCTGCTGGAATCACTAAAGAAGCCCCTACTATGAAGTTGGCAAGCTCTCCAACTCCCCCTGTACTGGTTTTAGTTATTAAATGAAGCAGATTCTTTATAAGCTGTATAACAATACCGGCTAAAGGTCCAAGGGCAAATGAACCGATTAGAGCAGGAATATCACTTAAATCTATTTTTAAAAATGCAGGGAAAAAAGGTATTGGCAGCTCAACGAGCATAAGAATATATGCTATAACAGATAA
>JANQEZ010000387.1 GCA_028278115.1 Clostridia bacterium | reverse complement strand
GATTCCAGTCAAAAGTTTAATTTATACACATCAAAAATCCCCAGAATCATCGGATATTTTGATATGTATAAATTAACATTTACTATGGATTCTCTATAGCTGGAGGTACAAAAAATGATAAAAGAGAGAATTAAATCTGTAGTCTTGGTGGTGCTTTTTCTTGTTAGTTTGACCCTTATCCAAGGGATTTGGTTTTACCTACCAGTTGGCGGAGTGATTTCTATAGCTAACAATGCAGATTTACAGGATATTGATATTGATGTTACAGATATATTAAGCCCCCAAAGTTTCTTTATAAGCTTTGGGGGCGGTAATCATACCGTGTTTTTTTCAGAGCCATATGAAGTTTGGAATATTTCTACGCCGCCAGAGGCTAAAAAAGAAGTATCAATTTGGGATACTGTAAAGCCCATATTAAAAGAGTATTTAGGAAATGAATTTATATATGAAGAAATAACGGTAGAAGAATGGGAAAGAATAAATAAATTTAAATCAGTAAGGATGAACTTTGCCACAGGCATTCCTGGAGACAGTCTAATTAGTGCCCTTAGCGGTGGGAACAGAGAGATTTTTGAAATCCATGATTCAATAAACACAATACTTATTCCTGCCACCGATGTAGAGCAAAAGAATATATATATAGGAAATTATGAGGAAAATAGATATCATAAACTAACAGGAGCCATAATAGGTTCTGAAATTAGATTGCTCATAGAAAATATTGAAAAGAATGTGGATGACAGAGGATATATGTACTACGTTTCAATGAAGGATATTTCAAATGTTAATAACGATGTATTAGTCCCCCTTTTTGATAAGACGAGTATTCCCAGCTATATTGCAAGAAACCAGATAGATGTTTCCGATAACGCAAATGTAAGATCTATAGCAAATCAATTTTTTGGAAGCGGCTTTAACTTTGTAAAGAGAATTACAGAAATAGATGGCACATATATATATATGTATGGCTATGGAGAAAAAGCACTAAAGGTAAATAAAAAGGGAATATTAGAGTATATGGAAAAGAATGATAAGGAAAAGACTACACCAGATTTAGATTTTTTAGATAGTTTAAAGTATGCAGTTAAATTTGTTGAAGAAAGAATAAGTTGGCCCGTAAATATAGAAAATACCTATTTGTCTGGATACGAAGAAATTGAAAAAGAAAGTGAAAAGGGATATCGCTTTAGTTTTAATTATAGATTGAATGGATTACCCGTATTTATTCCCGATATAGGGGAAGATAGAGGAATAGTTGTAGAGATTATAGGAAAGCAGATTACCTATTACAGAAGAGTGGTCAAGAGATACGGAAAAAAGTTAGATGATGAAGAAGATACTGAAAGACGTATACTTAATATTATAGAGGTCCTCAGAAGACATTCTGGGCTGATTAAAAATAGTTATGTGAATTTTTCACAGAAGGAATGGAATCAAGAGCAAATAGATGCTTTACAGATAGAAGAATTAATTGACGAAATAGAGCTAGCATACTATTCAGACCGTGATGATGTACTCAAGCCCGTTTGGGAAATTACTGTTGATAATATAGTATATTATTTTGATTTATATACCGGCGAAAATTATACTTCCATTTACAGAAAGAAATAAACCTTATCCTCGACTTTCTTAGTCGAGGATTTTTAAAAGGACGAGGTGTGCTTATGGACTGGGCAAAGGCTAAAAACATTCTCATAATTGCATTTATAATTACAAACCTGTTTTTAGGATACAATTTTTTAAGCAGTCAAGGAGATAAAAACTATGCATATAACCTAAGCAAAGAGAGAATTGAGGATGTAAAGCAAATAATTGAGGAAAAAAATATAATCATGGAAGCCGATATAGCTCAGCGAATTGAACAGCCCCCTGAACTAATTGTTGAATATGAAAGCTATAGTAGAGAGGATATAGAAAAGAAATTTCCTGGATTCCAAAGCAGAGATGAAAATGAAATAAGATACTATACCAATAGTGAAGTAATTGAAGTTCCCTTTCACCAGAAATCCATAAGCTACTCAAAAAACGATGAATTTCCGTCTTTAATAGAGATCAGTGAAAAGGAAGCTAAGGAAATTGCAGATGAATTTATAGAAAAACATGGCTTCAAGGGTGAAGATGTCGAGCTTTGGGAAGTTAGAAAAAAGGATGGAAGGTTTGAGATAGAATATAAACAAAAGTATTTAGATGTGATATTGGATAGTGGTTATATGAAGCTTATGGTGAGGAATGGAGAAGTGGTTAGGTTTGATCGAAGATGGTTAAAGCCAATAGACATTAGATTCTCTGATAAAAAGGTCACACCAGTTACTAAGGCATTGCTAATGGCTATGGATGAATTGAAGGCCAAGGGGGAAAGGGAAGATAGTGTAGTGGTAATAAAAGATATAAAGATGGTATATAAGCTGGATATCTATACATTTTCTGGATTAGTCCATACAGAATGGTATGAAATTGATGAAAATACTGGTACTGGAACCTTAGGATGGAGAATATGCCTAGAAAATAATGAGTATATTGATAAGCCTGCTGAGACATTTGAATAAGAAACGTTTCTTATAATAGCATAATAAATCAAGGCATCTGAATCGTAAATATATAAAAGACATAAAAAAGTAGAAGGATAGTTGAGGAGAGGATTCTTTCTACTTTATTTATTTGCTATAATAAATATAAAGAGGTATACAGAGCTTTTATCAGAAAAGAGTTGTTTTAAATAGATTTAAAAATTGCATAATGCTAAATCCTAATGCTGATTATCCATAGTAATTATGAAAGTTGCGAAGATATAGCAGGGGAGAATACATTAGAAGAAAGGTTGAAGAACTAAATGGGTCTTAAATTCTGTTCATTAGCAAGTGGAAGTAGTGGAAACTGCCAATTCGTAGGCAGTAATGATACAAAATTATTAATAGATGCTGGGCTTACTGGGAAATATATAACTACAGCCCTTCAAAGTATAGATATTGATGCAAAAACAATTGATGGTATACTGATTACCCACGAACACAGCGATCATATCAAAGGTGTTGGGGTTTTAATGAGAAGATTTGATATCCCTTTGTACGTAAATGAAAAGACATGGGAGGTAATGAAGGATAAAATTGGGTCTGTTGAGGGTAAGGATATTAGGCTTTTTAATACCTGTGATTCTTTTTTTATTGGTGATATAAAGGTTAAACCCTATAATATATTCCATGATGCCATAGAGCCTGTAGGTTTTTCCTTTGTACATAATAAATCTAAGATTAGCATTACAACGGATTCCGGTTGTATTAACGACGAGATTATTAACGAGATAAAGGATAGTGATCTATTAGTAATTGAATCAAATCATGATGTTGAAATGGTTAAATTTGGTAAGTACCCATGGTTTCTTAAAAAGAGGATACTAAGCGATCTTGGTCATTTATCCAATGAAGCTGCAGGTGAAATAATAACCCAAGTGGTTAAGGATGGCAATGTAAAATACGTTGTATTAGCTCATCTTAGTAAAGAGAACAACTTTCCAGAACTGGCCTATGAAACTGTAAAAAATATTACCCATGAAAATAAAATAAAGGTTGGATTAGATATTAATTTAGATTTGACCTATAGAAATAGGATAGGGAGGGTATACAATATAAAAGGCAGTTTCTAAGGAGGTATGACATATGAGTTATGATAAAGAAGATAATAAGGAAGAAAGGAATAATTTCGAGGATAACTTCATTCTAGTAGATCCACCTAATTACAATCCTGAAAAACCGAAATACAGTAAAAAAAAGAAAATTCCTTTTTTTACAATAGTTATTGTAGCTATAATATCAGCAGCTATTGGGGGCGTTATCGGTGCCTATATAGCACCCGTATACTTATATGGCAGATACATTGATTATCCATATATGCAGCAGCCCGCTGAAAGGGTAGAGATAATAGCACAAAGTGAAGAATTAAATGTAATTCCTGCTGTTGCCCAGAAAGCCATGCCATCGGTTGTAGGTATAACTACAATATCAGTACAAAGAAATTCATTTTTTGGAGCTAGGAGATCACAGGGATTGGGTACAGGAGTAATAGTAGATAGCAGCGGATTTATATTGACAAACTCCCATGTGGTAGATAACGGCTCAGCCCAAGAGGTACAGGTTTTATTAAATAATGGGGAAACATTGGAGGCAGAGGTCTTATGGAATGATATATCCCTAGACTTAGCAGTCATAAAAGTAGACGCAGTCAATTTGCCGGTTGCCGAGCTAGGGGAATCCGATAATCTAATAGTTGGTGAAACCGCCATAGCAATAGGTAATCCTTTGGGATTAAGCTTTGAAAGATCAGTAACCGCAGGGATAATAAGTGGACTCAATAGGAGTGTACCCATAAATGAATACGAAAGTATAGATGGACTTATTCAAACAGATGCATCAATAAATCCAGGAAATAGCGGTGGGCCACTACTTAATTCTAAAGGACAAATTATAGGAATAAATACAGCAAAGATTCAATCGGGAGAAGGTCTTGGTTTTGCCATACCTATAAATACAGCTAAACCAATAGTAGATGAATTCATTGAAAAAGGTGAGTTTAGAAGAGTTTATCTAGGTGTAAGGCCCTACGATGTTGAACAGGTTGAAGCCAGCTATGGAGATATTGAAGGAGTAGACAGTGGAGTTTTCATATGGAGGGTCTATGAAGAATCTTCAGCTGAAATGGCAGGTATGGAAAATGGCGATGTAATAGTTTCAATGGGTGGAACAGAGATAAATACTGTGAGGAAGCTGATTGCGGAATTATATAAATACAGACCAGGAGATGAAACAACACTAGGAATAGTAAGAGATGGTGAAAAAATGGAGCTTAGAGTGAGATTTACAAGTAGGTCAGATTAAAACAAATGAGGTTCAAGGTTCGAGATACAAGTTTTTAGTTAGACTGTGAGTAAATTGGAAGCTCCTTTAACTTCAAGGATTTCACGATATTACGAGTTTTATATATGTATATCAGCAATCATAAAATAAGCCTAGGGAAAATCCCCAGGCTTATTTATATTTTAAAGAAAGCTTATAAAGATTTTGTTACTTAATTAGTATAGAGATTACAAAAGGTAGAGCATTTTGCCTTAATATACTCTTCTAGCAGTTACAAATTTTTTATTGTAATAACCATTATTTAGCTTTGTAATAACTACTTTTTTAGCATTCTTCCCCGAGGATGCATGTATAAACTGACCATTTCCAATGAATATACCTACATGGCTGATAACCCCATTATAGCTTCCCCTAGTATCAAAGAATACTAAATCACCAATCTGTAAATTACCTTTACTTACCTTTGTACCAACCTTTGCTTGAGTCTTAGAAGTTCTTGGAATTTCAATACCACATTTTTTAAATACATAAGATGTAAAACCAGAGCAATCGAAGCTGCTCGGACCAGATGAACCATACCTATAGGGGATTTCCAATAATTTCTTTGCCTCACTAACAATTTTAAGTGAAACTCTGCTAGTAGATCTTGATACATTATTGTTAGTATAACTATCTATAACAATGGTCACATAGTCTCTGTGTATCCAGCCCTCCTGACCGTCATAAGTTAATATATTATACCATTCGTTAGAATAATTTTTTATGTATATATGGGACTCTAGTCTTAACTGACCTACTATTTGAGAATTTATAGAATTTTCTTTTCTTACATTGACATTGTTCCCTATAACTTTTCCCTTAGAATAATTTGGCTTAAGCTCAACATAATCAGAATGAATCCAGCCCTTTTGGGATTCATCTATGGATACTTGGTACCACATATCTTCTATAGATAGAATAGATACCTCAGAACCTTTAGATAGTGTATTTAAAATATTTGAAGCTGTGCTAGGCTCTTTTCTAACATTAAGGATGTTTACTGATACGATCCCTTGCTTTATAGGGTCCTTTTTAGAATCTACAGCTATAAGGTCATTTAATATCCATCCTTCAGTACCCAAAGTAGTGCGTATAGAATACCAATCTCCATCATGAGCTAGCACCTCAGCCACTGAGCCAAGAGACATCTGAGATACTATATCTGATTTAGTATCTGGCATTTTTCTAACATTGACATGGTTTGCAATAATAACTCCCGAAGCATTTTCCTCACCATATACCATAAAAGTCATTGTAAATATAAATACAAGACTTAAAAATATGGAGATAAGCATTTTAGAATTTCTCATCATTTTAAAGCCTCCATAAAATCTACTCAAATATAGTGTTCTTAAATTCCTCGTATATATTATAACATTGCAAAATTTTTTGTTCAAACCTTAACCTATAAATATATTCAATATTTTTAAAAATATTACAATTATTAACAAGGAAATTTATAGACATAAATAGTTTTTGAATATAAGCCTATATTATTCATATAATATCATGTTATTTTATTAAAAATTTTAAAAGTTTATGGAGAGAGGCTTTCATAATTCAATATTTCCAAAGAAAAAATGTAGAAGCATTCATTGTTTTCTTTGAAAAATTAATTAAGGTTTAAAAGCCTTTATCTTTAGTGTAAAATAACTAAAATTGATATAATATAAATAGCTAAAATTGAAGATTTAATTTTAGCTTAGCATTTCATTTTAAAAGGCTCAAAGAGGAGAACCTATGAAGCATAAAAGAAATGGTAAAAGATATATATACATGAGAGATGACGGAGCATGTTATTTCTGCGGCAAAAAGCTGCTATTTAAGCAGATAAGTCTAGATCACTATCTCCCAAAAAGCAAAAGTGGGCCAAATGACCTTTTTAATCTTGTTTGCAGCTGCCGAAGATGTAATAAATATAAGAAAAGCAGTGTGCCAGAGGACTATAAAGAAGTATTATTAGAGCTGTTTAAGAAAGCCATAGAAGATGGCGAGATAACATCAGTAGGAATCAAGAAAAAAGATTTAATAAGTCTTACAAAGGAAGTGTATGGGCTAGAAATAATTGGAGAATATTCAGTTTTTCAGAGCATCTCCAATAGGCTTTATGTAAAGAATAATAAAATAGCAAGAATAGTAAAAGTAAAAACCAATATAAAAGATGAAGAGTGGTGATCAAGTGAATATAACAATAATATCTGTAGGTAAAATAAAAGAAAAATACCTAAAGAACGCCATAGGTGAATATAGTAAGAGACTCAGCCGATATTGCAAGCTCAATTTCGTAGAGGTATCCGACGAAAAGGCCCCGGAAAATCTAAGTGACACTGAGATGAAAAGTATAAAGGATAAAGAAGGAGAAGGAATACTCAAAAATATAAAGGAAGGATCCCATGTGATAGCCCTAGATATACAAGGAAAGATGATATCCTCAGAGGATTTTGCTAAAAAGTTAAACAGCCTTGGAATTCAAGGTAGAAGTAATATAGTTTTCATTATAGGAGGCTCACTTGGAATATCTAAGAATGTACTAAGTAGAGCAGATTACAAGCTCTCCTTCTCACCTATGACCTTTCCCCACCAGCTGATGAAGGTCATTTTACTTGAGCAGGTTTATAGGGGGTTTAGGATAAATAGGGGTGAACCGTACCATAAATGACTGCGGTTTTTTGATAGGGGTTCAACGAGGTTCGCCTCTATCAGTGAAATCCACGAAAAACCGTACTAGGTCAGACTAGTACGGTTTTTTACATAAATTGTCATAATGTTTTTTTTGTGATATAGTTAGTAATATAAAGCTCTAGATGGTGGTGATATAGTGACAGATATTATTGAAATATACGACAATTACGCTGAGTTAGGAATACGAACTAGGAAGATTACAAAGGGAAAAGAAATTGATTTAGTAAGAGAATATATTGACTATCGAAAGAGTAATTTTGTTCCAACAAATGATAAGAAGTTAGCAGTCTTTTTAGAAGCAAAAATAGGTAATTCATATCCTGATATTGTGTTTGTAGAATTTAACCCCAATACTTATTGCGACTGGAACAGTATTAGAGATGAATTGAAGACTACTGACTACAAAATTCTGTATCATATCCATTCTCAACAAGGTATACGGTCACGAGATTTGGTAGAGCAACTTGGTTTTACATGGAAAGAGACCTTTTTATCTATTGAAAGACTATATGATTCTAAGATGATTTCTAGAAAGAATAAGCTATGGTTAGCTCAAGAAGATAAGATAGGTACTTATAAAATTGAAGCAGTAGAAGCGAAGATAAATAATTGGCAAGAATTATTACAACAGAGTATTCTTAATAAGAACTTCGCATCTGAAAGTTATGCTTTATCACTAATTGATACAATACCTAAAATTGAAGTTGTAAAAAGGTTTAACCGCCTAGGGATTGGTATGTATATAAAAAAAGATGGTGAGTTTACAATAATTAAAAAAGCTAAAAAAGTTAATATACCAGTCAGTTTTAACTCTATACTATTTAACGAATGGATAGGCAAGATTCTTACTAAGGAGAGATTACAATTATGTTAACAAATTCGCAAATTTTAGATATGTTTAACATTAATTCAATCATTAAAAAGTATCCGAAGAGTGGTCAAAAACAGGTTTTTTTAGTAGAAGATAAAGATAGCCAACACGTGATTCTGAAATTAGTTGAGGGTAAATCAGAGAGAATTAAAAGAGAAATTGAAATTGTAACAGAAAATAATTTCGCGAATGTTCCGAGTATCAAAAAAATAGACATGTATTCTTATGATGGTCAAAAAGGTATTTATATAATAGAAGAATATATAGAAGGAGTTGTATTAAGCGATTTAATTCGTGATAGTAAATTGTCAATATTAGAAGGAATAAAATTAGCAGAAGATATTTTAAATGTTATTGTACAGTTAGAAGAAAAAATGATAGTTCATAGAGACATAAAACCTGACAATATAATTAGAAGTGTAGAAGGTGATTGGTATCTAATTGATTTTGGAATTGCAAGAGCTATGAATATGAAATCTCTAACAATGACAGAAATGAAAGTTGGACCTCATACACCTGGATATGGTGCACCAGAATTATTTCAATATAATAAAAATGATATAGATAGTAGAGCTGATATTTTTTCTTTGGGAGTAGTATTATATCAAGCAATTACCGGTAATCATCCGTTTTTGAGAGGTGATGAATGGGATAGAAATGAAGTTTGGTATAGGACAGTTACAGTGTGTCCTCAAGATATTATTATTGAGGGGGATGTGGATATGTTATTTATTGGACTAATACAGACATTTATGCAAAAACATATTTCGAGAAGACCTAATTCTGCAATAAAAGCCAAAAACTGGCTAGATGGTGTAAAAGAAACGATTATGGGTGAGGTGTAGATAAATGGAATTATATTTACAATTTGCACATGGTATGAAACAGTTATCAATTGATTTAGCAAAAGATTGGGGAGGTTCAACTGTCATTTTAAGTCCGAGAGATATGACTCCTACTCAGCTAGAAAGATGGACTAATAGTTTTAAAAAAGCTAATATTAGAACGCTATTTGACCCTCAATGCTACTACCCAAAATCGAATCATAAAAACCTAGTACAATATGAATATTGGGATGATAAGTTTGGAACGAAGCTAGGTGGTACATCTAATTTTGAAGAACATCTAATTGAATCTATTTACGAGTATAACAAAATTGCTGGGACATCGGACTTTATAATACCTTCAATGATGTTTTCTTATGATGAAGAATGGCTAAAGAGATGGAATAGAAATAATCTTAAATTGATTAAAGCTACGAAGAAAATAGTAAAAAATAAAAGACATATATTAACTATAACTTTGCCAGAAGCTTTTCTCTTACAAAGAGAAGAAGAAATAGAGAAAGTTATCAAAATAGCAGAGAAATATGATGTAGATGGATACTATATAATTGCTTCACCGCCAAGAGAAAAGTATTTAGTTGATGAACCAATATGGTTAGTAAATCTTATGCAGCTTTGTGGCGGTTTAAAATTACAAGAAAAGAAGGTTATAATGGGTTATGGAAATCATCAACTCTTATGTTTAACAATGGCTGGGGTTGATGCAATGGCTACTGGTACATATTTAAATGTTAGAAGATTCACTAATAAGTTTGAAGTAAATACTTCTATTAAAAGAAAAAGTGTATGGTATTACTATCCTGCAGCTTTATCAGAATATAAACTAGGATTTTTAGATATGGCATTTAACTATAACTTATTGGAATCTATGAAACCTAATAAGGAAATGGATAATGGTTACGTAGAGATATTATTTAAGGGTGCATTACCATCATCTACCAAGTTTACTGAAACTATGGCATTCAAACATTATTTAAATTGTATAAGAATACAGATGAAAAATCTATCTAAGCTTACTTTCCGTGAGACAGTTGATTCATATGAACTTTTATTAGAAACAGCAACACGCCGTATTGAAAGCTTGGAGTCAAATGGTATATATGCTCAAACACGTAGCTTTAAAGACATTGTTGATGTAAACAAGTCTGCAATCCAGAGATTAAATAAGAACTTAGGATTCCAACTGTCTAGAGAATGGTCGAACTTACAATCCTGATAATTATTATTAATGAGATAAATATGCTGAATTTCAAATACTGAATGAGATAGAATTCACTAAAAGATTGAAGTGTGGACATATAACAATACAGTAACTCAAAAGATAAATATATATAATAATATTGCTAATATAACCTTCAACAGACTTGTCTGTTGAAGGTTTAGTTTTGTCTAAAAGGAGATAAATCCTTATGTTAGCAACACAGGAAAGCACTATAATCAATCAAGACTAAAAAAATATTTTAACTGAACTATAA
>JANQEZ010000384.1 GCA_028278115.1 Clostridia bacterium | reverse complement strand
TAGAGAATCCGAAGTAAATGTTAATTTATACATATCAAAATATCCGATGTTTCTAGGGATTTTTGATGTGTATAAATTAAACTTTTGACTGGAATCTCTCTATATATGTGACTTAGAAACTTAACTTTTTTTAAAGTTTTTTTTAACCAAAAGCATTATGCTTATTTGGCTAATAGCTAACGGCTGACAGCTCACAGCTCACAGCAAAACATTGAAAGTAAAGCACCTATATACAATTTTTAAAATAAATTTAGGAGGGTGATGAAATGGGCTTTTATGAAGAATTAAGCAAGTATTATGATATTGTTTTCCCCCTTGGACAGATGCAGCTTACGTTTATGCTTAGGCGAATTAAAGCAAAAGGGAATGTTCTGGATTTAGCCTCTGGCACGGGAAATTATTCAATAGCTTTAGCTAAGGAGGGCTATAAAGTAGCTGCTGTGGATTTAGACGAAGATATGGTAAAGCATGTGGAGACTAAAAACAAAGTCGAAGGAACTAGTGTAACGCCTCATGTCCTAGACATGAAAAGTATTGATGAATTTGGGGAAAGTACATATGATGGAATAGTTTGTATAGGTAATTCACTTGTGCATCTTAATAGTGGCGAGGAGATAAAGGAATTACTTAAAAAGATGTATAATCTCTTAAGGAATAATGGAGCAGCTATTTTGCAGATAGTAAATTATGATAGAGTATTAAAATACCATGTTAAGGAACTACCATTAATTGATAGACCTGAAAGTGGAGTGAAGTTTATTAGAAACTATGATATTGAAGATGGGAAGGTTTTATTCAAAACTAAACTGGTTATCCGTGGAGAAAGGACCTATGATAACTGCATAAAGCTCTATCCACTTCAGAGTCATGAGCTTGTGAATTATCTTAAAGAGGCTGGCTTCAAAGATATAAACCTCTATGGAGGTTTTGACGAAAGGGAATATACCATAGATTCTTTTCCTTTAGTTGTGGAAGCTAGAAAATAGAAATATTCTTTAATTAAAGCATTAACTTTAACGATAACATTAACTACTGCCAAATACCTTGATAAGACTAGGTCTTAACATTAAAGTTAAACATCAATATTACCTCACATAAATCTGTAATTAAGAAATAGGAAGATAAATTATGAAGGAAATAGAAAATATGTGGAGAAATATAACATTTATTGGAATTATAAACATATTAAGCATAAAAATATATTTATCTTTTGAAGATTACTAGAATGTTGGAGGGGTTATTGATGTTTATTACATTACAAAATGTAGAAATACGCTTTGCCACTAGTTCAGATATGGAAAGCTGTATAGCATATGACCATATAAAAGATATAGATATCATTCAAAGAAAGGTCATAAAGATACAAAATTTTAATACGAAATTAGTTGAAATCATGTACATAGTCTAGTAATATTAAATACATAAAAGATAATATTTATCAATAAGATATAGTCTAGATATCCAAGTAAGGATAGTAAATAGTATAGTCTTTAGAATAATTAGTTCAAAGAAGACCTAGAGGAGTAAGTAGCTATGATTAAGAATGTAATTTTCGACTTTGATGGTACCTTGGTTGACTCTAAAGGTATTGGTGTATCAGTATTTAACGAGCTTGCTGATAAGTATAAGTTTAAAAAAATGAAAGAAGAGGATATCGAATACTTGAGGAAACTATCCATTAAGGAGAGATGTAAAATCCTTGAGTTTCCCATATACAAGGTTCCATTTTGGGCTGGAGAATTTTATAAGCTTTATAAAAACTCCATAAATAGTCTAAGCATGTTTGATGGAATCGAGGAGGTATTGGATGAATTGAACAAAATGGAGTATAATGTATCAATTATATCCTCAAATTCAGAAGAAAATATCAGAGAGTTCCTTGAAAAGAATCAAATAGACTATATTAAGCACATTCTTTGCTCAAACAATATTTTCGGCAAGGACAAAGTAATTAAGAAATTCCTTAAGGCAAACAGATTAAAAAATTCTGATGTAATATACGTTGGCGATGAGGAAAGAGATATTGATGCGTGTAAAAAGGTTGGGGTAAAAAATATCTGGGTGGAATGGGGATTTGACGTTATAGATAGGATACAGCAGAAAAACCCTGATTTCATTGCAAATACCCCCAGGGCCATATTAAATATAGTCCAGTCAATATGATTAAGTTTAAATTATTAGGCTGCTGACAATCTGATAATTTAATTTTAAATTATGTTTCTAAAAAAATATATATGTCTCTTCGAGTCTCTTAGTCTAAGGGCTTTCAGCCTAAGATTTTAAGACCGATAGGGTATAATTGGAAACGCTTGTGCCTCCCAGTGTGGAAAGAAGAGAGCCTGGTAGAGTATAACTGAAATAGTATTTTATCATAGCTTTGGTCAATTAAATACTCTTAGAGCATTATGACTAAAGGCAGGGTTATGAATATTGTTTTAGTTTTATTTACTATGGTTAAGTGCTGAGTACGGGCAAACAATTCTATTGATTAAAGTAGATTTTAAGCTGAGGAGTGGATACTTTATGATACTTCTTGAAAATCTATATGATTTCAGAAATGTTTATCCTTAGAGCCTTCTTTTTAAAAACCCCTGGGACGTCACCATCAAAATGGTTTTTTAATAAAAGGAGGATTTTTTTATGTCTAATGCTCAGTTTAAAGTAAGAAAACCAGAAAATGAACCCGTATTATCCTATGCAATAGGAAGTAAGGAAAGAGTTAAATTAAAGGAAAAGCTTTCAGAGTTAAAGGAAAAGGAAATAGAGATTCCTCTAATAATAGGTGGTAAAGAAATACGTACAGGCAATACAAAAACCTGTGTAATTCCCCACGACAAGGATCATGTCCTTGCTACTTATCATATGGCGGGAGAAAAGGAAGTAGAAATGGCAATTAAAGCAGCTTTAGATGCCAAGAAGGAATGGGAGAAGATATCATGGCAGCATAGAGCAGCAATATTTTTAAAAGCAGCTGAGCTTTTAGCTGGACCCTGGAGATACACTTTAAATGCTGCAACCATGCTGGGTCAGAGTAAGACAGCTTATCAAGCTGAAATAGATTCAGCATGTGAACTGATAGATTTTTTAAGATTTAATGCATATTTTATGTCTGAGATATACGAAGACCAGCCTATTTCTACAAACAATTCATGGAATAGATTAGAATACAGACCCCTAGAAGGCTTTGTCCTAGCAGTTACCCCCTTTAACTTTACTGCCATAGGAGGAAACTTAGCAGTAGCACCTGCATTAATGGGAAATACGGTTATTTGGAAGCCAGCAGGAACTGCCATTTACTCCAATTATTTATTTATGAAGCTCCTTCAGGAAGCAGGCTTGCCCGATGGTGTGATTAACTTCCTTCCAGGAGGGGGAAGCTTAATAGGAAATATAGTATTCAATAATGAATGGTTGGCGGGAGTACATTTTACTGGGTCAACTGAGGTATTTAGTGAGATGTGGAGTACCATTGGAAAAAATATAAAAAGCTATAAATCTTATCCTAAAATCGTAGGAGAAACAGGAGGAAAGGATTTTATTTTCGCCCATAATCTTGCAAATATTAATGAGCT
This sequence comes from Clostridia bacterium, assembly GCA_028278115.1. Lineage (GTDB taxonomy): Bacteria > Bacillota > Clostridia > Peptostreptococcales > Caminicellaceae > JANQEZ01. The sequence continues at coordinate 1,240 of JANQEZ010000384.1, read as the reverse complement.
TGTAGTGGCATTAATAAGGGGAGCCTTTGAATATCAAGGACAAAAATGCTCGGCTGTTTCTCGCTCATATATACCTGTAAGTATTTGGTCTGCCCTTAAGTGTAAGCTAATCAGTGAAGCTTCAACCATAACAATTGGCGATGTAGAAGACTTTACTAACTTCATGAGTGCTGTAATAGATAAGAAGTCCTTTGATAGAATCAAAGCCTATATTGAATATGTGAAGGAATCTGACGAAGCGGAAATTATTTGGGGTGGAGCATATGATGACAGCAAAGGTTATTTTATAGAGCCTACAATCATAGTAACTAGAAACCCCTACTTTAAAACAATGACAGAGGAGATTTTTGGGCCTGTACTTACAATATATATCTATGAAGACGATGATTTCGAGGAAACCCTTAAGATTTGCAATGAATCCACCCACTATGGATTGACTGGAGGGATTTTCTCACAGGATAGAATGGCGATTATGAAAATGGAGAGTGAGCTAAAATACGCAGCAGGAAATCTATATATAAATGATAAACCCACCGGTGCAGTAGTAGGCCAACAACCATTTGGAGGAGGCAGAGCATCGGGAACAAATGATAAGGCTGGAAGCAAATTAAACCTACTAAGATGGACAAATCCCAGAGTAATAAAAGAAACATTTAACCCAGCAAAGAATTATAGATATCCATTTATGGAGGGAAAATAGAATAGAATTACAATAAAAAGAGGATAGGATAACTATTCTCTTTTCTTTTGGAAAAACTACGCTTAAATTTAATAAATTGATTTCAATTATTTTAATCAGCTAGTAATACTTGTGACTATAAAGAAGAATTTAATTGACAAGAAGTTCCTATGAATATATAATAGACCATATAGTCTAGACTTGGTGGTCTATTATTCTTTTCAAGGAAATGAAACTTTTTTGAGGAAAATTGTATAACTGAAGCAAAGTAAACTATGCTATTAAAAGGGAAGGGTAATTAATTTTACAAGCAAAGCTTCCCATAGATGTGTGACTGAGAAGTTTTTTTACTTTCAATGTTTTGCTGTGAGCTGTCAGCCATTAGCTATTAGCTAAATAGGCATTGTAGCTTTGGATAAGAAATATCCCTATGAAAGGTTAAGTTTCTAAGTCACCATCTATATATAGAGAATCCGAAGTAAATGTTAATTTATACATATCAAAATATCCGATGATTCTGGGGATTTTTGATGTGTATAAATTAAACTTTTGACTGGAATC
>JANQEZ010000382.1 GCA_028278115.1 Clostridia bacterium | reverse complement strand
GATGTAGCTGCAGCAGCCGCTGCTGCGGTAGCTCCAGCTATAACAGCTGGTGTTTGAGCTGCTATTAAGGCTTCTATTGATACTCCTATTGTGGCTTCTATAAGATTGTTTTTTTCTTTTTGCTCGCTTATGTAAGCATTACTTACTATTGCTGAGGCTATTAATATATTCATACCTTTACCAAGCCATTTGTATTTTTTTAAGCCATTTAAATATTTAGCTGCATCAATTAACTCTTTTATGATTTCGTCATTTTCATCACTTAGCAAGGCTATGATGCCAATTGCTGAATAAAAGCTTGAATACAGTTTCAATTTGTTGTCTTTTAATTTTTCATAGATGCTTTTACATCTTTTAATTACAATTTCTTTACCCTCATTACTAAAGGACAGTATATGGGACAAAAGCTGCAAGCCATTTCCTTTACTAAATCCCAGGTCATTTAGACCCTTATAATATTCCTCTATGGTGTCAATAGAGTTATTAAAGCCAGCCAGCAATATAGTTAAAGGGTAATCATCGCCACTTGTTATCCAAGGGTGATTATTTCTCATCTCTTTGTATATTTCATAGGCTCTTTTTACTCTATTTTCCACTTCTCTCTCTTCACAGGTTATCAGCAGAGCATAATTGGCAATGGGTAAATATGTACTATTCTTAAACCCAGCACTTTTTAGCTTTTCATGGTAATCTAGCATTTTCAAAAACTTTTCCTTTGGATTATCGTATTCGCTACATAAAAGCATTGCTAAAATAAATACAGAATTACCTCTATATGGTGAAAATATTCCCGTATTATCTTTAATTTCCTTCATTACTTCATCAATTTTTTCCTTTTCAAAGGCTCTATTCTTTTGAGTATATATGAGGGCTGCAAAGTGCTTTGATAAATTGTGCTGCCATCTAAATTGCTTTTCTATTTTTAAATAAAGCTCTAGCATTTCATCTACCTTTGTTTTTATCAATTCTTTCATATCATTTCCTCGCCTTCTATATAGAATTTACATAGGGAAGCTTAAGCCCCTATAATATCTTTTCATAACTCCACTACCTTTAGTATAACTTTTTGTCCAAGCCTTATGGTAAATTACATTAAAAATATTTTCTATTGCTAATGAATTTTAAAAAACCATATGGCTGTCACTTCCTTTCAAACAGGATTATATTTAAATTGTAACATGTATCCTATGGATATACTATTTTCTTCCAATAAAATACATTAAAGCTTTGTTAAATTTACTTACATTCTACTTTCTTTCTCTATGTCTGAAAGTGTTATAATATTACTAGAGGATTTACACTTAAATGGTTATGAGGTGAGAAAATGTCGGTGGAAATAGTTCATGTTTACAGAGGAGGCTGTGTTGAAAGTGTCCATAGAGGAGATATTGTGGCTGTCAATAGAAGGGGTGATGTGGTTTTTCAATACGGTGATAAAAATAAGCGAACCTTTTGGCGATCATCAGCTAAGCCCTTTCAAACAATTCCAATGGTAGAGTCTGGAGGTATAGAGAAATTTAAATTTACATCAAAGGAGCTTTCATTGATGACGTCCTCCCACGGCGGCGAAGAAAAGCATGTCATGATTTTGGAGTCAATACTTAAAAAAATAGGAAAAAATTTGACAGATTTAGATTGCGGCAAGTCAAAACCTATGTATGAAGGTGCTTTTAAAAAGCTTTTAGAGTCTAATAAGCCCTATACCCCTGCCAATAATCCATGTTCAGGAAAACATAGCTGCATGTTAACCTTAGGTATTATTAAAGGTATTGATTTAAAGAATTATATTGAGTTAGACCACCCAATACAAGAAATTATGTTAAGGACGGTATCAGAGGTTTGTGATATAGCTGCTGCTGATATTGATATTGCCATTGACGGATGTGGAGTCCCAGTCTTTGGTCTGCCAATCTATAATATGGCTAAAGGCTATTCAAAACTATCCCATAGCTCTGCTAGTGATATGAGGACTATGTCTTTACAAAAAATTGCTTCAGCAATGATAGGTGAGCCCTACTATGTAGCAGGCACTTCTAGATTGGACACAATTCTTATGGAGGAGACTAAGGGGAAAATCTTGGCTAAGCTGGGGGCAGAGTCTGTTTATTGTATGACTATTATGGATAAGGGTATTGGTATTGCAATGAAAATAGAAGATGGTGGTTATAGAGCTCTAAATCAGTTAGTGCCCGATCTTCTAATTGGACATGGCTTTATATCAAATGATGAATACGAAGAAATAAAGAAACGGTTAAACCTGCTAATTAAAAATCACAGAGAGCAGATTGTTGGCTATATGAAATCCGTATTTTAGGAGGCTATATGAAAGCATATTTTGATGATATTGTAAAGATTATGACTATGGAAAATGAGTATGTGGAGCCAGGAAAAATGATGTCATGTGAAGGCATAAGGTATAAAGGCAAGGTATTTGCATTTTACTATAATGATAAAATGATTTTTAGGCTTGGAAAGAACTATGATATATCTAAGCATGGCATAGAAGAGTTTGAGTATTTGAATCCTTTTAAGAATAAACCGCCTATGAAGGGATGGTATGAAATCGAGGTTAAGTATTCGGATAAATGGCTTGAGCTGGCTGGTGTTTCAATGAATGTGATGAAAAACGAACTTGATAAGTAATAGGTCAAGTTATCATGGAAATATTGTACTTAAAAACAGGTCAAAAGCGACCTGTTTTAGTGCTTTTATATGTATTTATTCAAAATCTCTAAACAGCTTGCTAGTCTGTATCCCTTCATTGTTTTGATATTTTCCACTGGAGTATCCTTCAAAGTCCCCTTCGATTGTATGATAATATATTTGACAAATCTCCACCTCTGGATAAATTCTAATTGGCTGTATGCAATGTATTTCAAGTGTCCAATATCCGCTAAAGCCAACGTCTCCAAATCCAGCTGTAACGTGAATATATAATCCAAGTCTCCCTATGGAGGATCTTCCTTCAAGCATTGGAACGCAGCTTTCTGTTTTAGTATATTCAAGGGTTCTTCCAAGATAAAGCTTTCCCGGCTCTAAAACTAAACCCTCTGGTGGGATTATGATTTTACTTGCCTTATTATCCTTTTTCATATCTAATACTTTATCTTCGTAGACCAGTAGTTCATTATGTAATTTTAAGTTGTAGCTGTTTGGATTTAGCTGTTTTTTACTAAATGGTTCAATAAATATATCCTTTCCAATCCTAGCTCCTATTTCCTTACCAGATAAGATCACAAACCCCACTCCTTTTAATACATCTCATCCTAAAAATTTAGGCAGATTGATTTTTTAGCTTTAGATGATATGACCATTAAAAAATAACCTGCAATGATATTATATAATTTTTAATAGGTATTTTAAATGAATTTATTAATTTTCTTGTAAATTAGTTCTATAGAGAATCCGAAGTAAATGTTAATTTATACATATCAAAATATCCGATGTTTCTAGGGATTTTTGATGTGTATAAATTAAACTTTTGACTGGAATC
>JANQEZ010000375.1 GCA_028278115.1 Clostridia bacterium | reverse complement strand
TTCCATAGCCTTTTCCTTCTTTTTGACTTCATTCATATACTCAAGGGTTCTCATATTATGAAGTCTGTCAACAAGCTTTATTAGGATTACCCTAATATCCTTAGCCATTGCCAAAAACATTTTTCTAAGATTTTCAGCTTGTCTTTCTTCCTTGGTTTCATAGCTGAATTTTTTAAGCTTTGTTACACCCTCAACTAATACTGCTACTTCTTCTCCAAATTCCCTTTCAACGTCATCAAAAGTATATTTTGTATCTTCAATGACATCATGTAATAGTCCAGCAATAATAGTATTTTCATCTAGCTCCAACTCAGCCAATATAAGGGCAACATTTACAGGATGTACAAAGAATTTTTCCCCTGATTTTCTACGTTGTCCTTCATGGGCACTATCGGCAAAGTAAAAAGCTTTTACTATTCTCGATAAGTTATAGTGAGGATTATACTGTTTTATTTTTTCTATAAAATTTTCTAACATTGATTAATCACCCTATATATAAACTGAATTGCTTATGCTTTGTCCACAATAAATTTCTTTACCTTATTAATTTTTTGAATTTATTTCATTATTTAGTCAAATTTTTAAAATAATTTTGAATTTGGGTTAAGCTTTGTATAATGTATATGGGGTACTCAAAAATGCAAAAAATGGAAATCATCGGATACTTCATCTCTACACTTACTTTTAAAGCTTAAAATTTCAGAGAAAAGTACAGCTACCTTAACTACTTTCTCTGAAAAATGAATCAAGACTTAAAAGTCATTGTTTATACCGACTTATTTAAACAATTTTCTTATAGAAGATATTATATAATAAAATCAAAATTTTTCAAAGTTTTTAATATGGAGAACATGAGAATTTAAGTATATACTTTAGTTTATACTTAAAATAATAAATAGTGAATGGATAAACCATTCACTCAGATTGTTGACAAAGTCAACAAGATGGCAGGCTTCCCCGAAGTCCGAAGTTCGAGGCGTGCTGAAAGTGAGAGGTCGCAGCGTATAAAGAAATACGTAAGAGTTCTCACTTACAGCAACAACGAAGAAATTCGGGCTTCGGGGCAGCCTGAGTGAATGGATAAACCATTCACTTTCTATTAAAGCTAATACTTTATTATGGACTTTACATTATAGCCTTTAAGCATATCTTTTCCATTTAAAAATGTAAGCTCTATCAAAAACACAAGTCCAACTACTTCTCCACCTAATTCTTCTATCAGCTTTATTGTAGATAGGGTTGTCCCACCAGTTGCTAATAAATCATCTGCTATTAAAACCTTTTGTCCGGGTTTGATTGCATCTTTATGTATTTCTAATATATCTGTGCCATATTCAAGTTCATATTCATATCTAACGGTTTCATAGGGCAGTTTACCAGGTTTTCTTACTGGAACAAAACCCTTTTTTGTAGCATAAGACATTGGTGCTCCCATTAAAAATCCTCTAGCCTCCGGCCCTACTATTACATCAAAGTCTATATCCTTTACTTCTTCTATGCATAAATCAATAGCTTTCTTATATGCCTCACCTTCCTGAAGCAATGTAGTAATATCCTTGAAGCTTATGCCTTCCTTTGGAAAATCTTCAACCACTCTAATTTTACTCTTTAAATCCACGTTAATTCCTCCCCAGATTCTATAATCATACTGCACTGAAATACCCATGTAATCGCTCCCATGTATCAGATGCTACAAAAACAACCACTTCTAATTATATGACAATTTATGCTTTGATTCAACTGCTTTGTGGTCTTGTAAATGCAATTTCTAAAAAATGTTTGAGCTTCTTAGCAACAAAAAAATAAATGAAAAAGACAATTATTCCTTTCCATTTATTCTTATATGCTATGCTTCATCATTGATGTCATTGTCTTCTATCTTTACATCTTCAAATGTTATGTTTATCTCTGGATTATCGCCTGGACTTTTTCCTATATAATTATCTTCCATAGTTTCTAATTTTGAATAATCAGTATTTCCTAATTCCTCTAATTCTTTTTCCAGTCCCTTTATCTTGTTTTGAAGCTCTCGCACTTTCAATCTTGTCTTGACTCTGTTTACTATTCCAAGAAATGCCACAATAATTGCTCCAAATGCAGCCGAACCTAGTATGACTATTGCCTGGGAAAATTCATATTGTTTCCATAATATTTTTATAGTAACCGGATCAGAATTCATAACTGCAAATATTGAAACAAGTATGGCAAATATCAGGGAGAATATAAATAAAACCTGCATAAAATCACTCCTCAAAATTAGTACATATTACTTATATTCAATAATTCAACAAAAAACTTCTTTTTCCTTCTTAAACCATATTTTAGTTACAAAAAAGCCCATAAGAATAGTTATTAATCTTATGAGCTTTCATTTTTTATTTATTAGTTAAACTATTAGACAGCGCCCAAACTGGACTTGCTATAAATATAGAGGAATATGTTCCCGTAATAACACCAACCAATAGGGGCAGTGCAAATTCTTTTATTGATTCAACTCCAAATACGTATAAACACCCAATTACCAAAAGTGTAGTTATTGAAGTATTGATTGATCTAGTTAGTGTTTGTCTAATACTAGTATTTGCAATTTCAAAATGCGTTTCCTTTTTTCTATACTTAAGATTTTCCCTTAATCTATCAAATACAACTATCGTATCATTTATGGAATAACCAACTATTGTCAGTATAGCTGCAATAAACGGACTATTTACTGGGATTTTCAGTATAGCGTATAGGGATAATACGATTAATGTATCATGAATTAATGCTATTATCGCTGCTGCACCAAACTTAATTGATTTAAACCTAAATGTAATATATATTAGCATTCCTGCCGCAGCTAGTACAATAGATATAAGAGCCCTATTTCTTATTTCTTCTCCCATTGAAGGTCCAAATTGCTCGGCTTTTCTAAATGCCTCATCTTCAAGGTTATATTTCTCTTTAAAGGCTTCAAATACTTCTACCCTTTGGCTATTTGATAAATCCTTTTTAGTTTTTATTATTACTTCTTTTTCTTCAGGTCCTGCATGCAATATATCTGCATCCAGCTCGAACTCAGATGTGATTTTGGAAATCTCCTCAACAGTAAATTCCTGACCTAATTCAAACTGCATTAATGTTCCACCTGTAAAATCTATACCGAAATTTACTCCAGTAGTAGCTGCCATTATTAAGCCAAAAATCATAATAGCAATTGACATGCTAAACCATATTTTATAGTTTTGTGCAATTTTCATATCTATTCTCCCCTCTAAGCCCCAAATAGCTTGGTATTTTTAAAGATATCCATTTTTACTATTTGCTTTAGCAAAAACTTAGTTACAAACACTGCTGTAAACATACTGGCAAGAATACCAATCATAAGAGTAACAGCAAATCCCTTTATTGGTCCAAGACCAAAATAGTAAAGTACTATAGCGGCTATAAAGGTAGTTATATTGGCATCTAAAATCGTTCTAAGTGCCTTAGAAAAACCTGAATCAATTGATGATCTAATTGTTTTCCCATTTCTTAATTCTTCTTTTAACCTTTCAAAAATAATTACATTGGCATCAACAGCCATACCTACACCAAGTATTAAGCCCGCTACACCCGGCAAGGTCAGTGTTGCATTAAGTCCTACAAGGGCAAATATAACTATTAAAATATATAGGATTAAGGCTACATTTGCAACAAAGCCCGGTACTCTATAGTAAATCAGCATAAATAATAAAACCAATAGTATACCAACCCATGCCGCATCTAAGCTCGTATTAAGTGAGTCTATACCTAAAGTCGGTCCAATTGCAGATGTCTGTATTTCAATTAAATTTACCGGCAAAGCACCTCCACGAATTAAAGCTGCTAGGTTAGATGCTGAGTCAGTTGTAAAGTTTCCAGATATGTATGCCTGTCCATTGGGAATTTCATCATTAACCATAGGACTAGAAATTATTTGATCGTCTAATACTATTATTATTGATTTATCGTAATTAAATATAAACTGCTCTGAATTCTCTGGATTAGGCACTTGGTCTGGCAAAGCAGCTAGCTCCCTAGTTGCAATTTGAAATGCCCTTGCTCCTTCGCTGTCAAACTCGAGAGAAACAGTGGGCTGCTGAGTTTCAGGGTCAAAGCTAAGCCTTGCATCCTTTACTTGATCACCCGTAACAACCACTTCACCATCGGACTTCATAAATTGAAGCTGGGCTGTTCTACCAATGGCTTCAATTGCCTCTTGGGTATTTTGCACACCCGGAAGCTCGATCCTTATTCGATTTTCTCCTTCAAGTACAATATTAGGCTCTGTAAGTCCCATTGCATTTATACGCCTAGTTAAAACTTCCTTAGTTTGCTCCATGATTCCCTTTAGCTCATCGCCTTGGGCTCCTGTATCGGCTTCTAAAATAACGTAAGCTCCACCTTTTATATCTAAACCCAGCTTCATGGAATCACTAACAGGATCAATTGTAAATTCACCAACCTTAAGTCCATTAAAAGCAATATATATTCCAGCTCCAACAATAGCTAGAATAAGTAGAAAAACTAACACATTTTTCGTCTTCATACCCCTCTGCTCCTCCTAACATAATTAAACCTTCGGGTTAAAACCTTTTTATAGTTAACCAACACTAAAACTTAAAATAAATCTTAAAGAAAATCATGAACGCTTCTGCATTTTTTATTTGAAATTTATTAAACTTTAAAGTTGGTTATCTATAGAGGGCACTAGGTACTCGGCATTTGATAAAGGTCATTTATCTTTAGTCCCATTTAAAGCTTATGTCCTAAAAATGTTTCTCTCTATCGGAAAAGCCTAGAGCCAGTAGCGAATAACCTAACCCATCTATTCTCCCTAAAGGTCTTCTTTATTTTTTATATTCTTTTGAAAGGATTACATAATGTTTAGCTGACTCCTCTAGTCCTTTTATTTCTTCGTCTGTAAGCTCTCTTAACACTTTACAGGGGGACCCCACAACCAAAGAATTTTTGGGGATTGTTTTGCCCGGTGGTACTAGAGCACCAGCTCCAACAATTACATTATCCTCTATTATTGCACCATCAAGAACTATTGCACCCATTCCAATTAAAACGTTATTGCCTAATGTGCAGGCATGTACTATTGCAGAATGACCGATGGTGCAATTATCTCCAATTATCGTCGGCATACCTCTATTTATATGGACAACACTGTTATCCTGTATATTCGTGTTTTTTCCTACTTCAATATGACTACCATCCCCCCTCAATACACTGCCAAACCAAATATTAGCATTTTCCTTTAGAGTGACTCTACCGATAATTTGAGCAGTTTCTGAAACATAACAGCTATCATGAATATTCGGTACAAAGTCTAAAAACTTCACAATCATAAACTATTACCTCCATATTTATCTATTCCATATTACTTAGTTTTGCCTTTATATAAAGAGAACATTCTATCCTTTTCTTTTCCATTTCGCAGCGTAGTTCATATGGAATA
>JANQEZ010000349.1 GCA_028278115.1 Clostridia bacterium | reverse complement strand
AAGTACTTCTTCAAAAATTCCCTCATATTCAAATTCAATTACCCTCGTTCCTTCTTCAGCTAAGTCTACTATTTCTCCAGTTAATTCATTATCATTTCCAAAGTAAAATTTTGAACCAATCTTTGCCCTCTTACCTGGCTTAACTAAAGTTTCCCATCTATTTTTATCTATTCTCTTTAATAATAGAAATTCTACATTAGCCCCTGTATCTTTAGCTCCAAAGAGTCTGGCGGGTATTACTCTGGTGTTATTTAAAACGAGACAATCACCTTCTTCTAAAAAATCAAGTATGTTCCTAAAGCTGCTATGCATAATTTCTCCGTCGGCCCTGTTAAGAACCATTAATCTGGACTTATCCCTATCCTTAAGGGGGACTTGAGCTATTAGCTCCTCTGGTAAATCAAAATAAAAATCACTAGTTTTCATTTTTATAACTCCTATTCTATTATTGTTCCAGTATAGTAATGCTTTAAAATGTCTTCATATGTATATCCCAATTCAGCCATTTTCTTGGCTCCCCATTGACTCATCCCTAATCCATGACCCCAGCCTTTACCAGTAAATATATACTTAGATGGAACTCCACAGGTTGCTATATATTTGTCTCCATTATATACATTATAGGTTTTTCCAGGCTCTGTACTGGATACTCCATCTGCCGATAGAATACTAAGTCTATTTAAGGATTTTTTTTCCATACTATCTTCATGTATTCCTCTAATAAATAGATCAATGTCTGTAGTTAAATCAAATTGCATACTCTTAATATGATAATACCCGAATAATGCCCTGGTCTTTTCCTTTAATAAAGTTATCTCATTATTAGATGAGTCTTCTATCTTAAGGCTAAGTACACGTCCATTTTCTGAATACTCTTTAGCATATATATTTGTAATATTATCAATAGACATACCATTAGAGCTTAAAATATTTTGTATTTGAGCAGGTGTATATATTTTAGTCCAAGTACTGTTGGGGGCTCCAATAGAAAATTCATCATCTACCCCTCTTATGTATGGTAAATATAAACTCCATATATTTTCACTGTTCTCTGTATGCCCTCCACTGTTAGAATGGAAAAAGGCACTTACTATTTTGCCATTATAGGTTAATATTTTTCCATTGGTTTCATCAACAGCACTATTACATCTAGGCTTTTCTACATCATATCCACCATAGACCTGAGAATGAATTGAATTGCAGACATCAAAACCATGTTCAGCATGCTTGTTAATATTTGCAACACCATAGTTTCGTGCGGCTACAGCCTGGGCCTTTAGTGCCTCTATAGGCCAGTTACCTGACATCTCCTTTGGAAGAACTCCGTAGAGATATTCATCAAGACCTAAGCGATTTATTATGGTCATATCACTATCGGCATATCTTCTGATAATAATTTCTCCACGATATCTTTTACCATTTACTGAAATGATATCATTTCCACCTTTATCAAGGAAGGCACGAAAATTATATGCTCTTTGGGAGCTATCATAAATAAAAAGTATTTTGCCTTCTTTATTTGAAGCTACAACTAGTCCATTATTAGGGTTTACAACTTTAAGCTTTTTATCATTAATTCTTTTATTTGAAGCTATAAATTGCTCCGCCCCTTGCCTAGATACATAGAGTCCTGTCCATATTTTCCATCCTCCATCATATACGGGATAATAGTTTGATGAATTATCAAGGCTCTCTAAAAAGTTCTCCATATCATTCCTTGATGGAAATTCATCTCCTACCTGTACATGATAAGGTCCAATCATGCTGTCATCAATGCCCTCTGGAGAAACCTCCATATATGACCCGCCCTGTTTTGAATAATATCCATCTTTTCTTATTATTATATCTTCATAATCAATAAGATTAAACAGTATATTAAAGCCTCTATCATCATAATAGCCAAAATCAAAGCCGCTTGAAGAATTTAAATTAACTATTGAAGCAGCTTTATCTCCATGATTTAGCCCTACCCTAATCATCTTAGGTATATATAAGTCCAATATACCTAAGATGATTAGGGTAGGGCTAA
>JANQEZ010000316.1 GCA_028278115.1 Clostridia bacterium | reverse complement strand
GTATCTTTTTCACTTGTCATAAAGCACCCTCCCTTAAATTCAAATGCCTAAATATTCCGACTATTAATAATATTCTATACCATATGCCTTTAATTCTTTCATTACAATATATAATGCTATATAAAAATAAATTATCTCAATAGTTAATTAACAAACATGATGATAAAATCTTTAGTTTTTTTATTTTTACCTTCAATGCTCTTAATAGTTATTATGAGAAGACGAAACTTTTAATAAATAATATGGGTTAAATTTACTATAAGTGGAAATAATATTAGAGAATTCCATAGATAAATAAATTAAGTTTCACTATGGATTCTTCAGAGATGTGTGACTGAGAAGTTTTACATTCAATGTTTTGCTGTGAGCTGTCAGCCGTTAGCTGTTAGCCAAATAGAGTCATTGTAGTTTTGGCTCACAAAATATTTCTAAAAAAGGTTAAGTTTCTAAGTCACACATCTATAGTAAGCTCAAATGGAGGTAAATATGCTGATTGAATCCATTGGTAAGAAGGACAGAAAGACAAAGAATCTGGTAAAAAGATTAAAACCAGGGGAAATAGCTGTGATAAGGCATGAAGATATAGATGAAGTAGCGGCGATGTCTTTAGTTGAAAGAAAACCCAGGGCCATAATTAATACTAGCAGCTCTATAAGCGGTAAATATCCAAATAGAGGTCCTGATATACTCCTAAGAGCAGGTATAACAATGATAGATATAAATGAGGAAGAGGCCTTTGATTTATTCAATGAGAACAGTATTATAAGAATTGAGGATGGTGAAATATTTAGCAATAATATCTACATTGGAAGAGGAAAATACTTAACTGAAGAAGTCATAAGATTTAAAACTGAAGGTGCAAAAAGAAATTTAGAGAATATTCTTGATGACTTTATTGATAATACCTTGGATTACGCCAAGAGGGAAAAGAGTCTTATATTGGATAAGCTTAAGATACCCGATAGTGATATAGATATAAAAAATAAACACGTTCTTGTGGTAGTAAGGGGAAAGGATTATAAAAAGGACTTATTAGCTATTAGATCATATATAGAAGATGTTAAACCCATATTGATAGGTGTAGATGGCGGTGGTGATGCACTGATGGAGTTTGGATACACACCTCATATAGTCATAGGTGATATGGATAGTGTTTCTGATAGTTGTCTAAAATCCAGTAGGGAATTAATTTTACATGCTTATACTGATGGAAGGGCCCCTGGCATTAGACGAATGAAGGAGCAGGGATTTAAATATAAGCTATTTCCTTCACCGGGAACAAGTGAAGATATTGCTATGCTCCTTGCATACGAAAAGGGTGCTGATGTAATAGTTGCGGTTGGAACCCATACAAATATGATTGATTTCTTAGAAAAGGGAAGACGGGGTATGGCTAGTACTTTTCTAGTCAGATTAAAGGTGGGTTCAAAGCTTATTGATGCCAAGGGAGTTAATAAGCTGTATAAAGAAAGAATTAAGCCTATACATCTTTTAAGTGTATTTGCGGCTTCATTGATACCTGTCATAATAGTAATGCTCTTTTCCCCCCTTAGCAGTCATTTGATTAAATTGCTTCAAATTAGATTTAAATTATTATATGAATTGAAGGGGATACTATGGTAATAAATATCAAGCATTTTGTAATAACGATAATTGCAATATTTCTTTCCCTGGGGGTGGGAATTTTTATTGGAGTAATTATTGATGGTCAGCATTTGTTTATAGAACAGCAAAAAGTCATAGTATCACAAATTGAAGAAGAATTTGATGATTTTAGGCAGAAGAATTACGAGATAATGAATGAATTAAATGATTATAAAAACAAGAATAGCAGGAGAGATAGATTTTTAAAGTTAATATATGAAAAGCTGACGGAAAAAGAACTGCAAGACTACAATGTTATAGTTATAAATATGTTTAATGGTGAAGATTACATAGAAATAAATCAAGTTCTTGATGACATTGGAATAAAACCGGTTGCTGAGGTGAATATCCCAAGGGAATCCAGTGAAGCTATACAGAAGCTAAGCAATGATTTTAAAAGAGGATATAGCTTTCAAGCCCTAAATGATGAAATATATATAATGAACAGAGAAAGGATAGTATCAGGGCTGATAAAAAATGAATACAGCTTACTTCCCTATAGCTTAAAGGAAATAGAAGGACTTAAGTACCAAGGCAATATATATTCTTCCATAGACCAGGCAATAGTCATAGATGATGGGTTTATGATTAATGATAGGAATTACAATGGGGTTAGAAAGGAATTAATAAACCTAATAAAATCAGAGGATATTCCTGTAATGGTAATTGAAAGCTCAGAAATTTCTTTGTCAAGCATACCATTTTATAAAGAACTAGATGTGTCCAGTGTAGATAATGCCGATACTGCCCTTGGAAGACTTTCAATGATTATGCTTTTAAAGGGTAAAAATGGACATTTTGGTGAGAAAAAAGCAGCGGATCATCTTATACCTGAGGACTTCTTGATTTTTGAATAGGAGGTATTGATATGACAAAGGAGATAAGTGCTTTGATTCCCGCTTACAATGAAGGGGATAGAATAGGAGATATAGTAAATACCATAAGAAGCTCAAGCCTCATAAATCGAATATATGTAGTGGATGATGGCTCCAATGACGATACTGCAATCAGAGCAGGAGAAGCAGGAGCTAAGGTTTTGAAGCTCTCTAAAAATAGAGGCAAAGGATTTGCATTAAAATATGGTCTGGATAGGATTATAGATAAAAATGATATCATTGTGTTTCTAGATGGTGACCTTGAAGCAACTAGGAATGATATTGATATGTTAATTGAGCCGGTTTTAAAAAATGATTGTGATGTTACTATAGCTAAATTCTTACCTGCCAAAAAAAGGGGTGGATTTGGATTTGTGAAGGGACTAGCTAAAAGTGGAATCAAGTTTTATACGAAAAAGGAGATTGATTCTGGACTTTCGGGTCAAAGGGCATTTAAATCTGAGGTTCTTAAGAATTTTACAAAAATGCCCTATAGATATGGTATCGAAGTTGGAATGACTATAGATGTTTTAAACTTAGGATACTCCATCAAAGAAGTAGAAGTGAAGATGAAACATAGGGAAAGCGGCAGGGATGTTAAAGGATTTATACATAGGGGAAAACAGTTTTATCAGATACTTTGGACTCTTATCTCAAAGGGAGTGGTGTAATGGCCTTTAGATATGGAATTTTAGCCTTTTCATACGTCTTTATTAGAATTGCTATTCCCCTAGTGGAAAAGCTTTTTATAGGCTCAGGGTTTTTAAAGGAAAACTATAGAGGGGATTTAATACCATGCTCTATGGGGATAATATTTACTATTAATACATTATTTATTTCTTTATTTCTTTTGAAATTTCAACCTAAATCTACCTATGTTGAATTATTGATGATTGTGATAGGCATTATTACAATGGGTTTTATTGGATTGATTGATGATTTTATAGGAGATAGTGATGTTAAAGGATTTAAAGGGCATATAAAAATGCTTTTTAGCATGAAGCTGACAACCGGTGGTTTAAAGGCAGTAGTTGGAGGAGTAATTTCCATATTGATAAGTCTCATTGTTTCAATGGATTTAGTAAATTTTTTAATTAATATCATTATAATTTCGCTATTTACAAATCTTATTAATCTTTTAGACCTTAGGCCGGGAAGAGCTTTAAAGAGTTTTTTAATTATTAGTCTGCCTATTGTATTTTTTATTGAAGATATGTATCAGACTGTTTTACTCAGTTTTATGGCAGCAGCCTTAGCATACCTGCCCTACGATATTAAAGGCAGGTCAATGCTTGGAGATACAGGAGCCAACAGCCTTGGGATACTTTTAGGTATCATTGCAACAAGCTTTTCTTTGAAAATAAGAATTGCAGTAGTTATTTTTCTAATACTATCAAATCTTTATTCAGAAAAATACTCTATATCTAGACTGATAAGCGGTAATAAGATATTGAGCTTTATAGATGAGCTGGGAAGATGAAAACCGTTACAATCTAATGGGGCAGAGCGTATAAGACGATTACATAAATGAACCTTTGAGGGTATATCTTTTAGGATTATTACTGTCTCTTATCTTTTGCTTACCCTATACCCCTTATCCAACAGGAGGAATAAAATGCTTGATTTGAAAGTAGGCACAGTTGAGAAAATAGTAGAAACTCGAGGCAGTTTAATTGAAATTATGGTTAAGATTAATGAGAGCCTAGAAAGGGCAATAGCATATACAAGCTTTGTTGATAATATAAGTGAGGGAAATGAAGTTATCTTAAATACCACTGCAAAGGATTTAAATTTGGGGACTGGAGGGTATCATTTTGTGGTTGCCAGCCTAAGTAGCTCTAGAAAAAAGAGCAGTGGCAGTGGACATATTATGAAACTAAGATATACCCCTATGCAAATTAAGGTTGACTGTGCCGAGGAGCAAGGTAGTAAATATCATGCTATATTTAATAGCTTCAGCTCCCTAGAAAAAATGCCAGTGTTAGTTTGCGGCCTGCACAGCATGCTTTCACCTCTTGCAGCTGTTTTGAAGTCAATAAATAGGAAGCTTCGTATTGCCTATATAATGACCGATGGAGGCTCATTGCCAATAGATTTTAGTAATACTGTCCATAGCTTAAGAAATAAGGCATATATTGATGGAACGGTAACAATTGGTCATGCCTTTGGAGGAGATATAGAATGTGTAAATATATACAATGGTCTAATTGCCGCCAAAGAAATACTAAACTGCCATATAGCTATTGCAGCAATGGGCCCGGGAATCGTGGGAACCGGTACAAAATACGGTTTTTCAGGCATTGAACAGGGAGGGATAATTGATGCTGTAAATGACTTAGGAGGTATTCCAGTTTGTGTACCGAGAATAAGCTTTAAGGATAAAAGGGAGAGACATTTTGGGATAAGTCATCACAGTATCACAGTTTTAAGCAGCATAGCAAAAACCAGTGCCTATATTGGTATTCCAAGTTTTAAGCCATATGAAGAAAAATTTATCAAGAATCAGATTTCAAACTATGATATTGATAAAAAGCACTATGTTTCCTTTCTTGAATTCAGCGATATTGAGGGTATATTAAGGGAATCGGAGGTTTCAATGAAGACAATGGGAAGAGGCTTTGAGGAAGACAGGGATTTTTTCTTAACAGTAGGTGTAAATGCTAAGGTTGCTATGGGCCTTTTAACCTGATGAGAAGCAGATGGCAAATAATATTTAATAATTGCATAATTTTATACATATTATAGAGTAATATCAAATTTAGTGGTATAATATATTTGGCAAATAAGACATTCACTTTTGTAAGGAAATATATGAATAGCTATAATTTAGTTATTTTAGAATATTACTTAAAGGGGAGTAATTATGAAGAATGTTGAAAGGACCATAAAGTCCGATAAGCTATACCAAGGGAAGATGATAAATTTAAGGATTGATACTGTAGAGCTTCCAGATCAAAAGTACTCAAAGCGTGAGATTATTGAGCATCCAGGTGCTGTTGCAGTAATACCTGTGACAGAGGAAAATGAGATTGTAATGGTTAGACAGTATAGAAAATCTGTTGAACAGTATCTATTAGAGGTTCCTGCTGGTAAATTAGAAATTGGTGAAGAACCCTTGGAATGTGCGGGAAGAGAGCTTTTAGAAGAGACAGGGTATAAAAGCGACAGCATAGAGTTCTTGTTCAAAATATTTACTTCACCCGGATTTAATACTGAAGTTATAAGCATATTTTTAGCTAAGGATTTAACTAAGGATGTAGCTCAGCCCGATGAAGATGAATATATAGAAGTTAAGAAATATGCAATTGATGACTTAGTAAAAATGATTGAAACAGGGGAAATTTTAGACGCTAAAACTATTTCGGCTATATTGTTTATAAAGGATCGTATTAAGAGTATAGAGTAGCTTTTGCAAAGCCTGAGGTGAATTTCCCTTAAGCTAATATGGATAATTTAATTTTCAACAGACATATAATCCCCATTGAAAGCATACTATTTAATAGCATGTACTAGATGGGGGGATTTTTTTGATTAGGAAATTAAATGGTATAATCGTTAGGCATGTTCAAAATAACTTATTAACATACTTTTTTGTAATACTGTTTTTTATGATAGGGATATCATCTGGAGCATTTATGTCGGATGCATTAACAGAAGGGGAAAACAAGGAGCTGATTTCTTATTTGCAAAACTTCTTTAGAATAGTTGATTCCCAGGAGATAAATAACTTTTCTATATTAAAGCAATCCTTATTAAACAATTTTCAGACAGGCATAATAATATGGATATTAGGGGTAACAGTTATTGGTATTCCCATTATATTATTGCTAATTGGTGTAAGAGGTTTTATAATAGGATTTACAGTAGGAATTTTCGTCAAGCAGATGGGCTTAAGGGGAGTGCTTTTTTCACTTGTTTCTGTTCTTCCACAAAACCTTCTGATAGTACCGGCTACAATTTTTTTGGGAGTACTGGGAATAGGTTTTTCTTTGATGCTGATTAAAAGCAGAACAAGAAATAATCGCAAATATAATGTGGTAAACCAATTTTTCCTATACAGTACTGTTATTGCGATAATACATATAGTTATTGCAATAGGTTGTTTTATTGAAGGGTATATTTCACCATTTTTTATTAAGCTATTATCAGGGTATATGTAAAAAAACTCAAATATAAAACTATGGTTTCCATAAAATTTGAAAAGATAAAAAGAGATTATCTCATTATGCAATCTTGCCAAATTAGAGCTGTGAAAAATCCTTATTTAGTATATAGATTGAAATTTCAAAAAAATAGAGGATTTTGACTAAATACGTTGAATACTAATATAATATCAATTTGTAGCAAAAGAGAAATAAAGGAGTTATCGGAATGAATAAGATTGTCAAGGATTTTGAGATTTATTTAAAAGAGGAAAAAAAGCTGTCTAATAATACTTTAGAGTCTTACGGGAGAGACTTAAGACAATTCAGTGAATATCTAATTGATAAAAACAAGAGTTCATTTACTGAAGTAAACAAGACAACAATTATTACCTATCTTTTATACCTTCAAAAAAAGGGACGTGCTACTTCAACTATATCACGAAGCTTGGCTTCAATAAGATCATTATATTTATACCTATTAAATAATGGTGAAATTGAAAATGACCCGACATTAAATTTAGAATCACCTAAGTCAGAGAAAAAGCTTCCTTGCATACTTAGTTTAAGTGAAGTAGAAAGCCTAATTAATCAACCCGATGATAACAGTTCAATGGGGTCAAGGGATAAAGCAATGCTCGAATTATTATATGCCACTGGAATAAGAGTATCGGAACTAGTTAGGCTAAATATTGATGACTTGAATTTAGATTTGGATTTTATAAAGTGTAATGGGAATAATAGAGAAAGAGTTATACCTATTGGTTCAATGGCTAAGAAAGCCGTAAAAAGATACTCAACTGAATATAGGAACCAGCTAGTTAAGGATGATGAACAGGCTTTATTCGTTAATTATTATGGTAAGAGATTGACTAGGCAGGGTTTTTGGAAGATTATAAAAAGATATACTAAGCAGGCTAAGATAGATAAGAAAATAACTCCTCATACATTAAGACATTCTTTTGCTACCCACTTGATCCAAAATGGTGCAGATTTGAAGTCGGTTCAAGAGATGCTTGGACATTCTGATATATCAACAACTCAAATATACATGCAGCTTACTAAAAACAAGATTAAGGATGTGTATAATAAATCTCATCCAAGAGCCTAGTAATTGGGCTCTTAATCTTGATTACTCTTATAAATTATAAATTAGAATTATTATGATTATATGAATAGTCATAATAATTAAGGGGTATTAGGTTAACAGAAAGAAATAGATGAATTAACGAAAGTTAATATTTTTTATGAACTGGTATGTTACCGGTTACATAAGAAAAATTAATAAAACTGTTACAGCCTTTGTAGGGCATATCTAAAAAGCTCGATACAAGGTTACAATCTTCTGAGATAGCTTTATAGGTCAGTTACAAAATGATATTAAGGTCTATTGGAAATTTTTTAATATGTAACTGACTATGGAGAATTACTCAAAAGAATGTAACACACTGTAACGGGCCTATAAGAATTGACCTTAGAGTTCGTAGCCATATCCAAAGAGAGATTGACCCTAGAGAAGAGGAGGATAATCATGATTAATAGAGTGACTATATTTGTAATGGATAGCGTAGGAATTGGAGCTTTACCTGATTCTGAAAAGTTTGGAGATGTTGGAGTAAATACACTTGGAAATATATCAAAAGTAACGGGTGGACTTAATATGCCTAATCTGGTAAAGCTGGGTCTTGGAAATATTGACGGAGTAGAAGGTCTTGAAAGAATATCAAATCCTATAGGTTCCTTTGGTAAGCTCATGGAGGTTTCAAATGGAAAGGACACAACCACAGGACACTGGGAAATTGCTGGACTACATATAGAAGAGCCATTTCAGACATATCCTCAGGGGTTTCCGAGTCACATTATCGCTAAGTTTCAAGAGCTTACAGGTAGAAAGGCATTGGGAAACAAGCCGGCATCGGGTACAGAGATAATCAAAGAACTAGGGGAAGAGCATATGAAAACTGGAAATCCCATTGTATACACATCAGCAGACAGCGTTTTCCAGATTGCAGCCCATGAAGAGATAATTCCCCTTGATGAATTATATAAAATGTGCAGTATTGCAAGGGAAATCCTAAAGGGTGAGGATCAAGTAGCAAGAGTTATAGCTAGACCATTTGTTGGAGAAATAGGAAGCTTTACACGTACTCCCAATAGAAGAGACTATTCCCTAAGTCCATTTGGAAAAACTATTCTAGATTTTGCCTCTGAGGCAGGGTACGAGGTCATGGCTGTAGGTAAAATCGAGGACATATTCAATGGTCAAGGAATAACTAAAGAAGTTCATACTAAGAGCAATATGGAGGGTGTAGATAAAACTATTGAGTATTTAAAAACTGACTCTAAGGGAATCATCTTCACAAATTTAGTGGATTTTGATGCGAAATTTGGTCATAGAAGAAACCCAGAGGGCTACAGACAGGCATTGGAGGAGCTGGATGTAAGGATGCCTGAAATATTAGACGCAATGACAGATAATGATATGCTTATAATTACAGCCGATCATGGTAATGATCCAACCTATAAAGGCTCAGACCATACACGTGAATACGTTCCTCTAGTGGTATATGGAAAAAATGTAAAATCAGGAGTTAATCTTGGTACTAGAGAAAGCTTTGCGGATATAGCAGCTACTATAGCAGATATACTAAAGGTAGAAAAGCCGCAAATTGGAAGGAGCTTTATGGATTTAGTAATAAAATAAAAAATAATAGCATAGGGGGAAAATTATGACTAACTTACTTAATAAAATTGAAGAAACCTATGGTTTTTTAAAGGAGAAGATTGACTTTGAACCAGAAATAGGAATGATTCTAGGCTCAGGTCTAGGAATATTAGCAGAAGAAATTGAAGCACCAATATACATAAAGTATAATGATATACCTCATTTTCCAGTTTCAACAGTGGAAGGGCATGCAGGAAGATTTGTTATAGGAACATTACAGGGAAAGAAAGTAATGGCAATGCAGGGAAGGTTCCATTATTATGAAGGCTATGGAATGGAGGAAGTTACATTCCCGGTAAGGGTTATGAAAAGGCTTGGAGTAAAAACCTTAATAGTTACCAATGCAGCAGGTGGTGTAAATAAAGAGTTTAAGCCCGGTGATTTAATGCTTATCAATGATCATATAAACTTTGCATTTGATAATCCCTTAATGGGTAAGAACTATGACGAATTAGGACCAAGATTTCCTGATACTTCAAGGGCATATGATCCAGAGTTGATTGAAAAAGTAATGGAGATTGCTAAGGAAAACCATATTGAATTAAAGCAGGGGGTATACACCCTATTTACTGGTCCATCCTATGAAACTCCAGCGGAAATTAGGATGGTAAGATTCTTAGGTGGAGATGCAGTAGGCATGTCTACAGTACCCGAGGTAACCGTTGCTGCCCATAGTAATATGAAAGTAATAGGCATTTCTTGTATAACCAATATGGCTGCAGGCATACTAGACCAACCCCTTTGCCACGAAGAAGTAGTTGAAACAGCTACTAAAGTAAGGGAAACTTTTATTACTTTGGTTAAAAAGGTCGTAGAAAAGCTATAATTCAGACGGGGTAAATAGTTATAAAATATAAAAGGGGAGAAAAAAATGAAGGATTTAAACCTGAAACTAAATGAAACTTGTTCATACATAAAGGAAAAAATTGATATAGTACCAGAAATAGGGCTGATACTAGGTTCAGGACTAGGAAGTCTTGCTGATGAGATAGAGGATAAAAAAATAGTGAAATATGAGGAAATTCCCAACTTTCCTGTATCAACTGTAGCTGGTCACGAAGGACAATTAGTAATTGGTAGGCTTGAGGGAAGAAAAGTGATTGCAATGCAGGGGAGATTTCATTTCTACGAAGGCTATTCAATGCAGGAAATAACTTTTCCTGTTAGAGCTATGAAGGAACTGGGAGTAAAAATGCTATTGGTTACTAATGCCTGTGGCGGTATGGATACAAAGCTTTACCCGGGAGCCTTAATGTTTATAGAGGATCATATAAATTTTACTGGGTCAAATCCTTTAATAGGGCCAAATGCCGATGAACTTGGACCAAGATTCCCAGATATGTCTGCGGCATATGATAAAGGTTTAATAGCACTTGGCAAAAGAGTAGGAGAAAAATTAGAAATAAAGACAGAAAAAGGTATCTATACAGCAATAAGCGGACCCAACTATTTAAGTGCCGCCGAGCTTAGAATGTTGAGAAGACTTGGGGGAGATACAGTCGGGATGTCAACAGTTCCGGAGGTAATAGTCGCTAGACATACAGGCATAAAGGTACTGGGTATATCCTGCGTAACTGATATGGCAATAGCAGATGATTTAGAGCCTTTAGAGCATTCTGCAGTAGTAGAGGTTGCAAATAGAACCAGACCTAAATTTATTAAGCTTGTTAAGGGTATTTTAAAGGAAGTGAAGGAGCTTTAGGGTAAGACTCTTTAGCCAGGCGCTGGGATTAAAATCACTAAAATAAAATATCATAATCCTTTTGGTTTTATTTCACTCTATTGTTGGTTGCATATATAGATGTATAATTTAGAAGTTTTGCATTCAATGTTTTGCTGTGAGCTGTCAGCCGTTAGCTATTAGCCAAATTAAGCATTGTAGTTTTGGTTTACGAAATATTTTAAAACAAAGGTTAAGTTTCTAAGTCACATATCTATATAAAGTGCTTATAATAAGCTGTTAATAAAGAAGACTGCGAAATTTTGTAGTCTTTTTTTTCGTGAAAAATTGTCATTAAGCCTTGTTTACAGCTATGATGACTTACAAGATGCACTTTCACCATTAGCCAGACTCAAGTAAAATAAAGGATTAGGAAAATTCTCTGGTGTTGCCAGATGTCATAATAATATATCAATTTAGCAAATAGAAATTAAACTTAAGTCAAAAATAGATTGTATAACCAATAATATCAATGGACACCATAAAACTAACAAACAGTTTAGGAGGAATGGAAGTGAAAAAAATGTATTTTAGGAAAAAAATCCTTTGTTTAATTTCTATACTATTATTACTCTTAGGTTCTTTTACATTCTCAACTGCAAATGAGTTTGATGTGGATGCAAAATCGGCAATTCTAATAGATGCTGGAACAGGAAAGGTATTATATGAAAAGGACAGTCATCAAAAACTACCACCAGCAAGTGTGACTAAAATAATGACCATGCTTTTAACAATGGAAGCAATTGAGAGAAAGCAAATTACGCTAGAGGATAAGATTACAATAAGCGATCACGCATCCAGCATGGGCGGAAGCCAGCTTTATCTAGAGCCGGGAGAACAACGATCTGTTGAAGAGCTGATGAAAGGTGTTGCAATAGCATCTGCCAATGATGCTTGTGTTGCTCTAGCAGAGCATATAGCTGGATCACATGAGCTTTTCGTAGGCAAAATGAATAAAAGAGCAGCAGAGCTTGGAATGAAGAATACACAGTTCAAAAACACAAATGGATTGCCGGCACAAGGACACTATACATCTGCCTATGACATATCTCTAATGTCTAGAGAACTTTTAAAGCATCCTAAGGTCCACGAGTGGTTAACTATATGGATGTCGTCAATGAAGGTAGGAAAAAATGGGAGATCAACCCTTGAGCTTACAAACACAAATAAGCTGATTAGATTCTATCCCGGTGCAAATGGTATAAAAACAGGCTTCACACAGGAAGCAAAATTTTGCTTATCTGCATCTGCTAAAAAAAATAACTTCACATTGATATCTGTAGTACTTGGGTCGCCTACCTCAAAAATACGTTTTGCGGCTGCTAGAAAACTCCTTGACTATGGTTTCTCAGCATATAGTTCAGTAAAAATAGCTAAAAAGGGACAGGTGATAGAAGGTATAAATGTTGAAAAAGGTAAGGAAAGCACAGTAAATATAGTAGCTAAAGAAGATTTAAGTGTATTAGTGAGAAAGGGAGAAGAAGGAGATGTTAAAAAGGAAGTAATACTGCCAAAGACAATAAAAGCTCCATTTGACAAAGACCAAAAGGTAGGAGAAATCAGCGTAACAAATACTGCTGGCAATAATCTTGGAAAAGTAGACCTAGTAACAGAGATATCCTGTGAAAAAGCTTCTATGTTTGATACCTTAAAGAAGATGTTAAAGGGTGTAGCTAATTAAAAAGGTTAATAAAACGTGGTAAGAAATAAAAATTGATGATAATTTATATTGATGACTTGATTATGTTTCAGAAATAGGGTGCTGCTTTAGAAATACTGGTTTTTTTATAATAAAGAAAAACATGCCAATATAACCGTCACCTTGACATTGTAGTATCTGACCCTGGACAAATTCTTATTTGCTTCAGACAAGACCCTGTAGTAATGACTCCTTGAATAGTACTACAGGGTCAACAGAGTGAAAGTCCCTACTTTGTTAACAGCCTGTTAGGCTGCCCCCGAAACCCGAATTTCTTCGTTGTTGCTTAGGGTGAGAACTCTTACGTATTTCTTTATACGCTGCGACCTCTCACTTTCAGCACGCCTC
>JANQEZ010000345.1 GCA_028278115.1 Clostridia bacterium | reverse complement strand
TTCAGGTGGAGCCGTTATGGGAATGGCAGTTGTTGGATTAGGGCTACTTGGAATAGGCGGACTTTATTTAATATTTGGAAAACCTGAAATAATAACTGGTTTTGGACTTGGAGCTTCTTCTATAGCTTTATTTGCACGTGTTGGCGGTGGTATTTATACTAAAGCTGCCGACGTTGGAGCGGATTTAGTTGGTAAGGTTGAGGCAGGTATCCCAGAGGATGACCCAAGAAATCCCGCAGTAATCGCTGATAACGTTGGAGATAACGTTGGTGACGTAGCTGGTATGGGTGCTGACTTATTTGAATCATATGTTGGATCTATAATATCTGCTATTACATTAGGTATAGTTTCATTTGGAGCAGATGGAGCAATGTTCCCTTTAGTTTTAGCTTCACTTGGTATAATTGCATCTATTATAGGAACTTACTTTGTAAAGGGTGACGAAAACTCAGATCCACATAAAGCCTTAAAGCTTGGAACCTATGTAAGTGGTATTATCGTTATTATAAGTGCATTTGTTTTAAGCAGAATGTACTTCCAAAACTTAAATGCTTTCTGGGCAATTACTTCAGGTTTAATTGTAGGAATAATAATTGGACAACTTACAGAAATTTATACATCAGGTGAATATGGAGCAGTAAAGAAGATTGCTAAGCAATCTGAAACGGGTCCAGCTACAACTATTATAAGCGGTTTAGCAGTAGGTATGCTTTCAACTGCATATCCAATACTATTCATATCTGGTGGAATACTTTTAGCATATCATTTCATGGGATTATACGGTATAGCTCTTGCAGCAGTAGGTATGCTTTCAACTGCAGGTATGACTATAGCAGTAGATGCTTATGGTCCGATAGCTGACAATGCAGGCGGCATCGCTGAAATGTGTGAGCTTCCAAAGGAAGTTAGAGGAATAACTGATAAACTTGATGCAGTTGGAAATACAACTGCTGCAATTGGTAAAGGTTTTGCAATTGGCTCTGCTGCACTTACTGCACTTGCATTATTCGCATCCTACTCAAAGGTTGCAGAAATAAGTGCCATTGATATTCTTGATCCAAAGGTTGTAGTTGGCTTATTACTTGGTGGAATGCTTCCATTCTTATTCTCAGCAATGACTATGGAATCAGTTGGTAAAGCTGCAAACGAAATGATAGAAGAAGTTAGAAGACAGTTTAGGGAAATACCTGGAATTATGGAAGGTAAAGCAAAGCCTGAATACGCTAAATGTGTTGATATAAGTACTGCATCTGCCCTTAAGGAAATGTTAGTACCTGGTATAATGGCAGTACTTGCTCCTATAGCAACTGGTCTTGTACTTGGAAAAGAAGCTTTAGGCGGATTATTGGCAGGGGCATTAGTTTCAGGTGTACTTATGGCTATATTCATGGCAAATGCAGGTGGAGCTTGGGATAATGCTAAGAAATACATCGAAGAAGGACATTATGGTGGAAAAGGAAGTGAGCCCCATAAGGCAGCTGTAGTTGGTGATACCGTTGGTGATCCATTCAAAGATACTTCTGGACCTTCAATAAATATACTTATAAAGCTTATGACAATCGTTGCATTAGTATTTGCACCACTGTTTAATACTATCGGTGGATTGTTCTAATAAACTTAAAAGAGGAAGAACACCCTGTTCAATTTATGAGTAGGGTGTTCTTTTTGTTTTTGTAAAAATTCATAGTATTTACAAAATACAGACAATTTAAAAAAATTAAAAGGATTTGTCTAAAAAATGTAGAATAATAAATATTATGCAGAAAAATAGACATCATTGTAAATGAAAGGAGAGAAATATGAAAAGAACGGGGCTTTTAAATGTTATGTTTATTATTTTAAATATCATAGTTATTTATCTTTTCAATCTTTTAATATCCCCTGGGATACAATCAAATATTATCAATTCTTTATCTCTTGTAGCGATAATAGTTGCTTTGATGAGTATATACATTTTTATTGCTAACAGGAGGATAAAGGCGTCAATAAAAATCATTGAAGAATTTTTAGAAGCGTATTCAAATGGAAACTTTTTGATTGAGGTTAATGAGAATTTAAAGCTTAAAGAATTTAATAAGGTCAAATTACTTTCGGCGAGGCTAAGGTCTCAAATGAAGGAATGGCTATATAATACTATTTATTCACAAGTACACTTATCTGATATGGCAAAGGAGCTTAGCAAAAATTCAAGGGAATCCTTTTCTAGTATGAAGGATATATCCGAAAATGTTGCAGGAATAATAGATGGTTCGGCAAGGGCCACAAATGATTCCTCGGAGAATGCTGCTATATCAGAGGAGTTAGTAGGAGCAAGTACGGAGATTGCTTCCTATAGCAATAACGCTAAGGACTTTGCACTTGAATCCGTTGAAGTTATAAATACTGATATTAAAGTCATAGAAGATGCTCTTAAGGATGTTGGTGAAATTGAGGAAATCATAAAAACCTCATCAAACTATGTGGATTCATTAAAGGAATTTTTATTGTCGATTTCTAGCATGTCAGATGCAATTTCAGATATTGCAAATCAGACAAATCTACTTTCCTTAAATGCCTCTATTGAAGCGGCAAGGGCCGGTGAATCAGGTAAGGGCTTTGCAGTTGTTGCTGATGAAATAAAGAAACTAGCTGAGCAGAGTGACGTAACTGCAAAGGAAATAAACAGCCAAATCGCCCTTATAGAAACGAAAATGAACGAAGTTACAGAGGTTATGGATTCAGGAGTTGAAAAATCCCAGGATGTAAAGGTAGTAAGTGAAAATGCTACACAAAACCTTTCAAGTATCAGTGGGAAAATGGTAGAAATGGTTGAATTAATAACTAACATTTCCTCTAGTGTAGAAGAACAGACAAAGGCCTCCGAGGCTTTGGCTCAAAATATTGAGAGAATAGCTAAATTTACATATGAGACTGATAAAACCACAAGGCAAATTGAAGAGAAGGTTATAAAGCAGGTGGATAATATTGAGGTGAATTCTGAAATATCCGATAACATTACTGATATTTCAGAAAACTTTGGTCGATTTATAGCTACCTTAGAGAGGGAAATAGATAAAGAACTAATTTTGACATGTGAAAAGCTGGATGGTTTATTAGGAAGCAAAAGGATTAATAATGATATGTTAGAAAAACTATCTAAAGAAATCGGAATATCTGAATTCTATATCTCCGATAGTGATGGTGTAGTGATATATTCCAATAATCCCGGTGGTATGGGCTTTATCTTTACTGATGACCCTACTACTCAATCCCATGAGTTTTATAAAATATTAAAGGACTCAAGCTCAAAAGTGACTCAAAGGATAATGAAAAGAGATTTAGATGATGCTTATTATAAATATGTCGGTATATCAAGAACCGATGCAGGTGGGATAATTCAAGCTGGACTCAGCTTAGAGGATGTTCTTAATTTCAGAGGACAATACGCTATTAATTAAATGCATATTATGACTAAATAAACTGGTCTGCTATAGTTTTTATAGCAGACCAGTTTCATTTAAATCCTGTTAATCATATAAAATCCAAAATTCTGCTGGGTTCTTTTAAACTATCTATGAATAATATGGCTTTAATAGTAGAAGTAAGGATAGTAATGGGACCGGGCATTCATAGTTGGCAATCTATTCATCATGATATCATATAATGTCAACCTTGTGTTTACGACATCGAAATTAATGTTTTCCATAAACACATCTATATATTTACTTCTATCAATGCCAAATTGAATCATATAAGCGTGTTCGTATACATCTAAAACAAGTAATGGAAAGGCATTCCAAATGAGCCCCTGGTCATGGGAATCCTGACCATATATATGGAGTCTATTGTCAATAGGGTCAATGGCTAAAACAGCCCAGCCCCGCATACTTAGCCCTACATCTTTAAAACGCTTAGCGAAATTGGAATAGGAGCCATAGTCCCTAAGGATAAGCTCTAGAATAGGTCCATAGGGCTTATTTGAAATACAGCTAAGATTTTCAAAATAAAGTTCATGGAGCTTTACACCATCTAAAGCATAGCTTTCCCCCAATTTTAATGTTCTCATCACACTAAAGGTTGGATTTGAACCTTCAAACTCCTTTACTTCATCAAGTATATCCCATATTTCATTTATCTTATTCACATATCCCTCATAAAGTATATAATGCTGAGCCAATTGATCCTTAGATATTCCCTTTACATTATCAAAATCAAAGGTTTTTGCGGTTATTTCACTCAATTATTTCACCACCAAAAAATTTTCATTCAATACATAATATGTTATTAAATAAAAAATGTTAACAATGAAATGAATACGAGGGCTTAAAAGCATATTTGGTATAAATATACTAATATTTGAAAAACTAAGCTTATAAGTATAATGGAGGTGGATAAAAGTGCCAAAAAGAGTAGGGATACAAAAACAGTTAAATGAAATAGCAGATGCGTTAACAGTAAATGGATTTGAAGTAACAAATATGCTTGATACAAAGCATAAGGTGGATGCTATTATATATTATAGTGAAGAAGGAAATGCATTTGATATAAATGGGAGTTCCAGCAAAGCTTATGATAATGATGTATTGAAAATCAATGCCGCCAATACAAATATTGATGATATCATGAAGATTCTGCATAGTTTAGAATAATTTAATACAAAAAAAGAGCATCTATGATATAATACATAGAAGCCAAATAAAAAAATTAAGTAATATTAACCATATAGGAGGAGATAATTTGGTATCAAAGGAAATACTCCTTGAGTTTATGAGGGAACAAGCCTATAATCCTATGCTGGATATTGAACTAGCCAATGTTTTCGATATTAAAAAAATTGAAATGGGAGAGTTTCTAAGCTTGTTAGATGAAATGGAGAGAGATGGATCAGTCATTAAAACTAAAAAGAAAAGATATGCTGTTCCAGAAAGAATGAACTTAGTTGTAGGGAGGCTTCAATCTACTCAAAAAGGATTTGGATTCATCATTCCAGACAATACTAACCTAGAGGATGTCTTTGTGCCGGCAAGTGATTTAAATGGTGCTATGCATAAAGACAAAGTAATAGCAAGAATGTCAAGAAAAGCTGGAAAGGGCAAGAGACTTGAAGGCGAAATAATAAGAATAATTGAAAGAGCCAATAGAGAAATAGTTGGTACCTTTGAAAGCAGCAGGAACTTTGGATTTGTAGTGTCGGATGATAAGCGAATAAAACATGATATATACATACCTAAAAGCGAAGTTAACGGGGCAAAGGATGGATATAAGGTTATTGCTGAGATAACTAGATGGCCTGAGCCTAGAAGAAATCCAGAGGGTAAGATTGTAGAAGTATTAGGACATAAAGATGATATTGGAACAGATATTATTTCAATAATCCGCAAATACAAGCTTCCTGAAAGGTTTCCTAAGAAGGTTTTAGCAGAGGCTGACAATATAAATGATACAGTTTCTGAAAAAGAGATAGCAAGAAGAAGAGATTTGAGACATATGAATATAGTAACTATAGATGGAGCAGACGCAAAGGACCTTGATGATGCCATTTCCGTTGAAAGGCTCCCAAATGGGAACTATAAGCTTGGAGTATATATTGCCGATGTAACCCACTATGTTAAAGAAGGCAGTCCTCTAGATAAAGAGGCGTTAAAGAGGGCAACTAGTGTATATTTAGTGGACAGGGTTATACCAATGCTTCCTAAAAAGCTCTCCAATGGTATATGCAGCTTAAATCCCAATGTAGAAAGACTTACTATGTCAGTATTTATGGAGATTGATGACAAAGGTAAGGTTGTAGGTCATGAAATATTTGAAGGTGTAATAAAGACAAAGGAAAGAATGACCTATAATGATGTTTCTGATATCCTAGAGAAGGAAGACCCTGAGCTATTAGATAGATATGACTACCTAGTAGATGACTTCAAACTGATGCAGGAATTGGCTACAATTTTGTCCAAAAGGAAAAATAGGAGAGGCAGCATAGATTTCGACTTCCCTGAAAGTAAAATAATATTAGACGAAGAAGGTAAGCCCATAGAAATCAAAAAAGCTGAGAGAAGAATAGCTAATAGAATCATTGAAGAATTTATGATAGTATGTAATGAAACCATAGCTGAACATATGTACTGGCTTAAAGTACCATTTGTTTATAGAGTTCATGAGGTTCCAGCATCGGAAAAAATATCTAATTTCAATAAGTTTATACATAATTTTGGCTATCATCTTAAAGGGACTTCCGAGGATGTGCACCCAAAGGCATTGCAAGACCTTCTTAAGAAAATTGAAGGTAAAAAAGAAGAGCATATTATAAGCACCCTTATGCTTAGATCCCTTAAGCAAGCTAGATATTCACCAGAAAACCTTGGACATTTTGGACTTGCTTCAAACTATTATTGCCATTTTACATCTCCAATAAGAAGATATCCAGACCTTCAAATCCATAGAATAATAAGGGATATGATAAAGGAAAATCTTAATCAAAATAGGATATCTAAATTAAAGGGGATAGTTGCAAATGCAGCCGATAGGTCTTCAGATAGAGAAAGAGTTGCTGTTGAGGCAGAGAGGGAGACAGATGACCTTAAAAAGGCAGAATATATGTCTTATCACCTTGGAGAGGAATTCGATGGTATAATATCCAGCGTCATATCCTTTGGTATGTTTGTTGAGCTTGAAAATACAGTTGAGGGATTGGTGAGAATAAGTACTTTAATAGACGATTACTATATATTTGATGAAGAGAATCATCTTTTCAAAGGAGAAAGAACCAACAAAACCTTTAGAATAGGTGATGAGGTAAGGATTAAGGTTGTTAAAGTAAATGTTTCTCAAAAGGAAGTTGATTTTATTATAGTATAGGGTTAAAATAGAAAAATAATCAATTATTAGCAA
Organism: Clostridia bacterium; assembly: GCA_028278115.1. Lineage (GTDB taxonomy): Bacteria > Bacillota > Clostridia > Peptostreptococcales > Caminicellaceae > JANQEZ01. The sequence continues at coordinate 266 of JANQEZ010000345.1, read as the reverse complement.
TCGGTAGTAAGCCATCGATTGCTTTAAATTTGTGAATTGAGAATTATGAAGTTAAGATGAAAAATTGATATAGGGATTCAAGTAGAGACTTTAATTTATACATCTCCAAAACTCCCAGAAACCCTGAGTATTTGTAAATGTATAAATTAAGTTCTACTGTATGAACCCTATAGAGATTCCAGTCAAAAGTTTAATTTATACACATCAAAAATCCCCAGAATCATCGGATATTTTGATATGTATAAATTAACATTTACTTTGGATTC
>JANQEZ010000259.1 GCA_028278115.1 Clostridia bacterium | reverse complement strand
GAGGTCGCAGCGTATAAAGAAATACGTAAGAGTTCTCACCTTTAGCAACAACGAAGAAATTCGGGTTTCGGGGAAGCCTGAATCAAGGACATAAATTTATGTCCTTGATTATCTAATAGCTATTGTATATAGACTTTTCCCTTTTACTCTTGGCATTTTTACTTATATATGATCCCTCAACTACATTCTTATAGCCTTTTTTTGAAACAATATCTTTGATATAATCAACGTGGGGACACCTGTCATAGTGATGATTATCGGTTACCATACAGGATGCTAGATGAATTGCTGCTTCATCTTTTTTTATATTAGTCTTGCTTCTTAATTTTTTTGAAAAATGCTCCAGCTTTGCTGATATGCCCTTTCCACAGCATCCTCCACAGGTAAAGGAAATATACCTTATGTCATCACCATATTTTTCAAATATTTCTTCCTTATCGTAAAAGGCATTTGTACAGGCAAAACCGCTGCATCTCCTATGTGCAATATCACACTGAATTATTATGACATATTTAGTGTCCACAGGCTTCATCACTCCTTCTAGATTAAATAAAAAGCTTGCATATTTATCTATTTCAAGAATGGAGCATAAATTCCTTCAAGCATTAATAAAAATCTTTATTAAACTGCTTTAGTTCAATACTAGCTTTCATTAATATATAAGCATATTAAGCATCAAAAACCCTTTTTGCTATACTCACTGACTCCCTAGCATCCTTACCATAATAATCTGCACCAATGGTTTTTGCATACTCCTTATTTAAGACTGCTCCCCCCACCATTATTGAGCAGAGGATTCCATTATTTTTAAGCTCCTTTATGGTATCCTCCATACTTTGGAGGGTAGTGGTCATTAATGCACTAAGACCCACGAGCTTTATATTTTCTGCCTTAGCTGTACTCACTATCTTCTCTGATTCTACATCCCTTCCAAGGTCTATTACATCAAAGCCATAGTTTTCTAGGAGTATCTTTACTATATTTTTTCCTATATCATGGACATCTCCCTTTACAGTGGCAAGAATAATTCTTCCTTTAGATATTTTCTCATCTCCATTCAGTAAAATCTTTTCCTTTACTACTTCAAAGGCTATTTTCACGGTTTCAGCACTTCTTATGAGCTGTGGAAGGAATATTTCCTGTTTTTCGTACTTCTCTCCCACAAAATCTAATGCAGGAATAAGATATAAGTCCACAACTTCCATAGGATTTTTTGTCTCCAAAAGCTCCTTTGTCTTTAGCTTTGCTTCTTCCTTTATTCCATCTATTACAATTTGTTTTAGGTCTTTTTCAATCTTTTGTTCTTGAGATTTATGCCTTTTGGGCTCTTGTCCATAAAAATCTATATACTCCTTACATTCTCTATCTTGATTTGCTATAACCTTAAATGCCCTTATTGTATCCATAAGTATTTCCGATGTGGAATCAGTTATTGGGGCATCTAGCCCACAGCCTAGAGCTAAAGCTAGATATGTGGAGTTAATAATTTTTCTATTGGGAAGGCCAAAGGATATGTTGCTGGCTCCAAGTACTGTTTTAACATTGTACTTTGCCTTTATCATGGGTATAGCCTTTAGGGTTTCCATTACTGATTCCTGGGCAGCCGATGCCGTCAGTACAAGACAGTCAATCAAAATATTTTCCTCGGGTATTCCGTAGGATTTAGCCTTTTCAACAATTCTAGAGGCTATTTCAACCCTCCTTTTAGCAGTCTTTGGCAGCCCTTCCTCGTCTAAGGTGAGTCCAATAACAAGGGAGCCATATTTTTTGACAATAGGGAATATTTTTTCCATGCTTGAAGTCTTACCATTTACAGAGTTTATAATTGCCTTACCATTATATATTCTAGCGGCTGCTTCGATAACGTCTGGATTTACACTGTCTATCTGTAGAGGAAGGTCTATTAAACTTTGAAGCTCCATTATGACCCGTTTCATCATTTCCTTTTCGTCAATTTCAGGAAGTCCAAGGTTTATATCTAAAATATCTGAACCCGTCTCTTTTTGAGCTATTGCCTGGGATATTATATAATCAATATTATTATTTCTAAGGGCTTCTTTAAGCTTTTTCTTTCCCGTTGGATTTATCTTCTCTCCAATGACCTTAACCTCTTTTCCAAATATTACAGTGCTTTTAAAGGAAGATGCACATGTCAGCTTTCTATTATCCAGCTTCTTTGGGGTAATTGTCCTTAAGGCTTCCTTTAGGGTTTTAATGAATACCGGGTCAGTTCCACAGCATCCACCTAGTACTAAAGCTCCATTTTGTGCCATACTTTTTACTTCCTCGGCAAACTCCAAGGGAGTTAAATCGTAAACAGTCTCGCCATTTCTTAGTATTGGCAGTCCAGCATTTGGCTGTATCATTACTGGAATGGTTGCGATTTTAAGTATTTCATCTATTAATGGTCTTAGCTGTCTTGGTCCAAGGGAGCAATTTACTCCCAAAACGTCAACGCCTAAGCCTTCCAATACCTGAACCATTGTTATAGAATCTGTAGCCATTAGCGTTCGTTTATTTTCTTGAAAGGTCATGGTACAAAAAATAGGTAAGTCGCTATTTTCCTTTGCAGCTAAAATAGCGGCCCTTGCTTCGTATAAGTCAGAAATTGTTTCTATAAGTATAATATCTGCTCCAGCCTCTTTTCCAGCAATTACTTGTTCTTTAAACACATCATAGGCTTCATCAAAGCCAAGGGTCCCAAAGGGTTTCATCATTTTTCCAGTTGAACCTATATCAAGTGCCACTAGTTTATCACCAGCGGCCTTTCGTGCTATTTTAATTGCCTCACTGATGATTTCATCTGTGGAATAAGGAGAATCCTTTAGCTTAAATCTATTTGCCCCAAAGGTATTTGCAGTTATTATATCTGCTCCAGCTTCTATATATTTCCTATGTATATCATATATAATCTCAGGGGAATGGATATTAAAACCCTCGGGAAGCTGCCCTCCCTTTAACCCCCTTTTCTGAAGCATTGTTCCCATTGCTCCATCAAATAGTAGAAAATTATTTTTTAACAGGTTTTGAATTTCCACAGCTATCCCCTTCCTTTTCAAATAAGCAATTCTTATATAGTGAACAATTTCTGCAGTCTATTGATTCACTTTTTACGTCTTTTCCGATTCCAATAAAGGCAGTTACAGATTTTTTAGGGAGCAAAATAAAGCTATCGGTTACAGTGAGTCCAATATGTTTTTGGGTATCTAAAAGTCTTAAAATTTTAGGCTGAATTTCTATGGACAAATCACCATATCCGGGACTGTACCTTGTAGTAGCCTTGTAACCAGCTTTTATGGACATCTTCTTTATTAACCTCTCCACCCAGTCACATAATGCTTCAATGGCAGCTGTTGTACATGCATCAAATATCAGACTCCTGGTTAAATCAACCTTGCTATAGTATCTTATCCTCTCATCCACTTCATTTCCCAAGGTCACTGCCATAATAACACATTTCTTAGAATTCTGTAAATGATTAGATATATCTTCCCCTTTGATTTTAAAATTTGTATTTTTGAAGAAAATAACATCCCTTTCCATATTGACTTCATAGGTATTATATATAAAGCTTGTCCTTGATATTTCTAATATTTCCCCTATACATTCGTCAATTATCAAATCGGTGATATCATCGACTTTTTTACCTTCATATCCTAGATAACGTAATACTTCCTCTTTATCAATACCTATATCTATCTTATTTCTGTTTATATTGTAATGGTTAAGATGCCTCTCCATTAGTTAATACGCCCCTTATGGTTTTAATACTTTCCAAAATTCTTCTGGTAGTCTTGGGTCTATTCATTGTATAGATATGGATTCCATCTACTCCCCATGAAAGAAGGTCTATAATTTGATCAGTTGCATAGGCAATACCTGCTTCCCTTAGAGCATCGGGATTGTTCTCATATTTCTCAAGTATACGTAAAAACTTTTGGGGCAGTGTACAGCCAGTTAATGATAATATCTTTTCAACTTGATTCTTGCTTAGAACAGGGAGTATTCCTGCTATAATTGGTATATCTATATTGAGCTTATCGGTCTTTTCCTTGAATCTGTAAAAGGTTTCATTATCAAAAAATAATTGAGTAATCAGGAAGTCAACTCCTGAATCTACTTTTTCCTTCAGATGAACTAAATCCTTATCTAAATTATAACACTCAAGATGCTTTTCAGGATAGCAGGCAGCACCTACACAAAAATCCTCCCTTTTTTTTATATGGGTAATCAAATCCTTTGCATATTTATAATGATTAGGTCCCTTATAGTTTGCTCCAGCATCTTTGGGATAATCTCCCCTAAGTGCCAGTACATTTCTAACTCCACTTACCTTAAGTAAATTTAAGGTATCATCTATCTCCTCCTTAGTAGAGGTTAAACAAGTAAGGTGTGCCAAGGCAGATAAGCTATATTTCTTCTCTATAAATGAGGCAATATCCACCGTTGTATCCTTTGTGCTTCCACCAGCACCGTAGGTTACACTTATAAAATCAGGCTCCATATCATTTAATGCATCTATCGTATTATATATTGTTTCCACAGGATATTCCCTCTTAGGCGGAAAAATCTCAAAGGATATTAGTGGTCTTTTATCTTTAAATTTATCTCGAATTAACATTTTTAGCCCTCCAATTTTAGTGTTTATATATAAATTGATACTATTTGTTCCTATAGTTCCTACAATCCATCCTAACTTCCTATTTCTAATAATCGTTACAATCTCATTAGAATCCTTATAGGTCAGTTACAAAGCTTAATGGTCAAAACTTTTGGGGCCGTTACAGCGTTACATGGAAGCTATTTATTCATCTATTCTTATCACTCCCAAAGGAATCGACCCAAGCACCCGTTACCCGTAACCTGTCACCCATCACCTATCATCCACTTCTACGGCTCAACCAGCTCTATCTTCCCCCATGCACCCATTTTATCGCCTATGATTATTAAGATTCCTTCAATTCCTGCAATGGCTTTTCCATATTCAATTCCCCTATCTATGTCAGTTGGCTCTTTTATTATATTTCCTATTGCAGTGGCAGTGGCATCTGCCAATAATGTATCCTTTGAAATTACAACTACTGCATCTGCCCTTCCAAAGCTCAATGAATGTCCTATGGTGCCGGCTGAGGTACATATACCCAGGGGCGTATCCTCTGGAGATATTGCTAGTGCAATTCTTTTAGAAAAGGGAGATTCTCCCGCATATATCATTATCCTTGTGGCTTTATTCGTTTTTATAAATATGTCTCCACCATTTTCTATTATTATTTCATCTGTATGTTTTAAAAGCTCTAAGCCAACATATTGGGATATTCCTCCGGCAACGGCTGCCATGGGACCGACCTTAGCCGCCTTAGCCGCCATTGCCATATGTTTTACTATTTCTTTTGCATTTTCCAAAACCTCTAAAGGTGCTAAGCTTTTATAGAATTCTGTATTATTGTCTCCATAGTCTTTAATAGCTTGTCTATATATAAGTAAATATTTCTTAGCTTCCTTCTCCAAATTGACTTTTGAAGATATATGTAAGTCCGACTCCTCATCTAAAACTGTGAAGTTAATAAGCTTCTCGGATTTCATATAGTCTCTATAAAATCTCTTTTCATACATATAATCACCCGTTTGTAAAGTTCTATATTCTAAGTTAAAAGTTCTAAGCTATACTTGCTATGGCCCTCATTGGACAAGCCTTTATACACAGTTTATGCATGAATCTTCCTCTATTGTTATTACAGGTTTTATAACCTTCACCTTTACACCTATAATTTTTAAATACTTAATGCTTAAGTCTATCTTTTCTTTTAGTCCTTCTACTTCAAAAAACAAAGTTCCCTCAACATTGTAATCAATTGATGCCCTTAATATATTTATCTTTAAATCATAATTCTTTATAAGGGTGTGTGTGATGGGCTCACCCGTTATATTTGTAGGCAATGATAGAAGTAATAACTTTTTCATACTCTAAGCCCCCTCTTTTTCTACAATCTCAAGAGAATTTAATCTATTCTCCAAAGGTAATGTCTGTACTGGTTCCTGTATCAAGAAATTACCCTTCTCAATCCATTTTTTCAGTTCGTCGGCAATCTTACGTGCCTTATTAAGACTGGATAGTGGTGCTGTTTTTATTTCTTTACCGTCAAGGGTTACCTTACCGCTCCTTAGCTGGGCATAGCTCACTCTGCCAAGGCTGGGCTTGCTTCTTCTGGTAACGCTGTAGTCAATTATATTGGTATGAAGGTCCTTATCTTCAATTGAAACATGCCTCATTATTTCTTCATCAAGTATTGGTATTGGAATCCCAATCCCTACAAAAATTGTTGTGCCATATTTTTCAAAAACAGCAGGCTTAATATAGTCTGTACTCATGTCTTTTATATCTCCTATTACCGCCAGTGTCCCAGCTGTACCCAAGGGAATTCCATTTTCGTCTCTATCGCATGCAGAGTTGAATTGTGTACCCTGCCATGAAATATATCCAACTGTTCCCCCTAAAAATATCCTTGTTCCTATGCCTATGGTTCTATATAGTGGATCATTGAAAAGGGGGCTTAATTGTCCCGATGTAGAATATGTTATATTGCCTTTATTCGGTTGTAATATTCCCATATAAGTATACATTCTGTCCTCTGAAGTATTGATTGCCGCATTATAGTTTTGATAACAGTTTCTCGGGTTAAATAAATACGCCTCGTTTACTGACTCCTTTGTAATATATGTTTCTACTTCTTTACAAGGATAACAATCGGTACCCTTTGCTAATGCACTTAAGTGGACCTTTTTACCATCAATAAGGTCGCATATCACATGGGCTCCACCATAATTCATACCTTTATCCTCAGATTCCTCAGTTGCTCCTATATAAACATCTACTGCCGCAAGTCCAGCATAAGCAGGTACATTGTTTAACTGCACCTTAGCCATTTTTATAGGTGGGTCCGAATGACCAAAGTTTAGAAATGCTCCCGAAGAACACATAGGGCCAAAGGTTGCAGTTGTAACTACATCTACGTATTTTGTTGCTTCCTTTATTCCCTTCTCCTTAACGATATCAATTACTTCCTCTGCTGTAACCACAACTGCATTACCACTTCTTATCTTCTCGTTTATTTCTGTATAAGACTTTTTTACTGCCAATTTAATTCCCCCTTAAATATAATCTCTTTAGTATTTGAGTAAGCTAATATAAAATTAAAGCCCTTTCTCTACAGAGAAAAGGCTTTTAAAACAGCAATCTCATCTGTCGGCATGTACCGCTGGATTTAGCACCATTGTACTTTATGTACCGGTTGCCGGATTTCATAGGGCCAGTTCCCTCCATCACTCTTGATAAGAAAATATTTAATTTTAAGACATAGCATCTGTCTACGCATTTTATTTGTAAGTTCTAAGCTGCAAGTATTAGGGTCCTTCTAATAGGTTTTGTAAAAAGATATTTGAATTTCCTGAAAATTAACAAAGCCTTCTCTAACAACGAGAAGGCTTATAGGCTCAGCATTCTCATCTGTCGGTATAAATACCGCTGGAATTGGCACCATTGTACTTTGTGTACCGGTTGCCGGGCATCATAGGGCCAGTTCCCTCTGCCACTCTTGATAAGAGATTAAATATTCATTTTTATGATTGCTTATTAGTATACTGCTTTAAATGGTAATTGTCAATACTTTTTAAATTTTATGTGAATTCTGTTTAATTATTCTAATTCTTGAATACCTACAATAAATTTTTTATCATTAACTGCAATGACAAAATTTCTACTTTTCTTAACTGAAATTTTCAAACCATCTTCCTCAAAACCCTTTACAATTTCTATTATTCTTTCTTCTCTCTGTCTTATAAGTCTTTGGGCCTTATCGACAGTTACTACTTTAAAATTAACTTTGTCACCTGCTTTGAGCTGGGCTAGATAGGGTAGGTCAACGGAAATAACATTTGCTATTTTTGTATACCCTCCTGTAGTTTGTCTATCTGCCATCATTATTATGGGCTCTCCATGACCTGGAACCTGTATTGCTCCAAAGGTAATTCCCCCCGATAGAATATCTGCTCCGTTTATATGCTGAATTTTAGCTCCATTTAATCTATAGCCCATTCTGTCATACTGGTTTGATAATATATATTGGCTATTTAAAAATGTCTTAATTCCGTCGTCAGTAAATCTATCATCTTCAGGTCCCATGATAACTCTAGCTGTATATTTATTAGAAAGCTTTGGAATAAAGTCCTTAGGTATTCTTCTGACTCCAATATACTTATATCCTTTATCTCCACTGGCAGCAAGACTATCTCCTGCCATTATCCTTCTTCCCTTATAGCCTCCTATACTTCCCCGTAGATAGCTAGACTTACTTCCCATTACCTCTTCAACCTTAAAGCCTCCTGATAGGGCTAAATACGCTCTGCACCCATCTACTCTATTTCCAAAGCTCAATACATCTCCTCTATTTACATATATGGTGCTGTACATATCTATTACTTTTCCATTTATTTTAGGCGTTATATTTCCACCTGTAATTGCAATAATCAAATTATCATAGAACTCAATTTCTGGACCAATTAAGGTTATTTCTAAGGCTGCTTCGTATCTGTCGTTACCTACTAATATATTGGCAAGCTGTAGAGAAAGCTCGTCCATTGCACCAGCTCTAGGTATTCCATACTTTCCATAGCCTATTCTTCCAAAGTCCTGAATAGTTGTCAATAGCCCAGGATTATTTACTTTTAAGCTGCACATTTATTTCTCCTCCCTTAAAGAAGTCTTAACTATTTCATAGCTATTATCTTTAATTGCCTGGGAAATCACTCCATATTCCCCTTTAGAAATTGGTCTGAATTTTACATATTGTCCTGCATTTAAAAGTACAGCCCTTGATTTTTTTGGGTCAAATAGCTTTAGAGGTGTCCTTCCTATTATTTGCCATCCTCCTGGACTGTCAATTGTGTATATGCCAGTCTGTCTTCCGGCAATTCCTACTGAGCTGCCAGAAATTTTTTCTCTAGGGATATCCAGTCTGGGAGTTGCAATCCTTTCAGACATTCCGCCTAAGTATGGAAACCCTGGTGTGAAGCCCATCATATAGACTAGATAATTTGGTGAGCTATGTATATTTATGACCTCATCAATAGTTAATCCATTGTAATTTGCCACATACTCTATATCTAAACCGTACTCTCCTCCATATAATACAGGTATGTGGACAGCTTCTGGTGGTGGAAGCCTAAGCTTATCAATATGCTTTTCAATATTCTGTAGTCTATTAGCCAATTGTTTATATGTTATTTTTAAGGGATTATAAATTATTAAAACCGTTGTATATGTAGGAATAATCTCTACAATTTCTTCAAATCTATTCATCTCAATCCAATGACTTAAAGCTCTTATTCTTCTATTTATGTCTTTTGATATCTCATTGCCAAGCTCTATTATTAATCCGCTGTCCCCCGAAGGAAGAAATTTAATTTTTTTATGCATAGTCAGCAGTCCTTTCTGTGACAAAGACGACTGTTTTCGTTTTGTCAGTTAAAAGTTCTATGTTCTAAGTTCCAAGTTTTAAAGTCATTCTCTTGGGCAAAAAATTTCTATACAACATTCCTTAAAGCTTTAAATCTTACACCCTTTTCACAAAGTTTTTCCCTTAGATTCTTTGTAAATTCTACTGCCATACTGTTGTCACCGTGGACACAAATGCTGTTTGCTTTTATTTGTATATCAGTTCCATCTATTGCTTTGACTGCTGCATTTTTAATTATGTTTATAGCTCTGCTTACACAGATTTCTGTATCATGGATTACGGCTCCCTCACGTTTTCTTGATACTAAAGAGCCGTCATTATTATATGCTCTATCTGCAAAGACTTCATTTGCAACCCTAAGTCCCACATTCTCTGCTGCCCTAATCATCTCGGAATTTGAAAGACCCATAAAGATTAAATTCTTATCTATATCATAAACAGCCCTAGCTAGGGTTTTAGCCAGTTCATAATCCTTTGCTGCGGCATTGTAAAGGGCTCCGTGGGGCTTAACATGCTGAAGTTTTCCTCCATAGCCTTCAACGAAGGTCTTAAGTGCCCCAATTTGATATATCATATAGGCCCTTGCTTCTTCATTGCTTATATTCATATTTCTTCTGCCAAATCCCATTAAATCTGGATATCCTGGGTGTGCCCCTATGGCAACTCCTTTTTTAATTGCCATTTTCACTGTTCTTTCCATTACAACTGGGTCACCAGCATGAAAACCACATGCTATATTTGCAGAGGTTACGTAGTCTAATACTTTTTCGTCATTGCCTATCACATAATTTCCAAAGCTCTCTCCGAGGTCACAGTTCAAATCTATATTTAACATTCTATCATCTTCTCCTTGTCTTTAATTTAACTCGTTGTGCTAGTAAATCATTAATTTTGGTTTTTCAATACTTAAGGGGGTTTTGATATTTCATTTGAGTGATTTTTATGAATCTGTTTTAACCTACAAAATATAAGAAAAACAGGTTCATAG
>JANQEZ010000239.1 GCA_028278115.1 Clostridia bacterium | reverse complement strand
AAAGCAGGTCCCATTATGGCTCAAACAGGAGAATTTGATATCTTTGTCAAGGGTAAAAGTAGTCATGGAGCAATGCCCCATACTGGACAGGATTCAATTGTAATTGCTGCTGAGCTTACTAGTTCAATACAAAACATTATAAGCAGAAGCATTGACCCAATTGAGCCGGCAGTTATAACTATCGGCAAAATAGCTGGGGGAGAGAGAAGGAATGTAATAGCAGGAGAAGTTGTCATGGAAGGAACCTTAAGAGCCTTCAATGATTCAATCTATAAAAAGATGAAGAGGAAAATAACTATAATTTCAAAGAGCCTATCCATGGCATATGATTGTGAAATAGATGTTATTTATAGAGATATGTATCCATTTGTTAATAATGATAAGAAATTAGTAGAAGAATTTATTGAAGCGGTGGGAAGTGAGGATATTGAAATAGTTAAACCACAAATGACTGCTGAGGATTTTTCCTATTATCAAAAAGAAATTCCAGGATTGTTTTTTTTCTTAGGGGTAAAAAATAAAGATATGGGATTTGTTTATCCTCTGCATAATGCTAAATTTAATTTTAACGAAAGTGTGCTGGCTATGGGGGTGGAAGTATATATTAAAACCCTTTTATATAAAAATTCTTTAGAAAGCTAATCATCGAGGTGAAATCATGAAAAAAGGAAAAATTACTGTATTAGAGATAAATATTATCTATTTAGCTATAGCACTACTATTAATTACTTTTGGGGCCTATGTCCAAAGCTTAAATGTTAAGAGGGGCTTGATTATTACAGAATACTTTTTAATTTTACTGCCTGTTATAATTTTGCTTAAGGTTAAGGGTATTAATTTAAAGGGTTTTTTAAGGTTAAATAAACTAAGCACCAAGCATGGATTAATCGTAGTGCTTGTAACACTTCTAGCATTTCCAATAGCAATGTTTGCCAGTTTAATTACCCTCACCATTATAAGCTGGCTGGGCTTAGAGACAGTGACACCAGTTATACCAACAGCTAATAATTTAAATGAATATATAATACTATTTCTTATTATTGCTGTTTCTGCTGGAATATGTGAAGAAGTTCTTTTTAGAGGCTTAATATCGAGGGTGTATGAAGAAAGGTATAAGGCCCTGGGAATCATACTGCCGGCAGTGATGTTCGGTATATTTCACTTTGATATACAAAGACTGCTCTCTACAACGGTATTAGGTCTAGTTTTTGGATATCTAGTTTATATTACTAATTCAATCTATGCAGGAATAATTGCCCATATTATTAACAATGGTTTTGTAGTAACGCTTATGTATGGATTAAATCTTTTACAAAGATTAGCCGAGGAAAATAATGTGGTGGCTGAGGAGGTTACACAGACGACAGCACAGATGCTTGTCTCTACTTTAGTAATAGGCTTCATTGCAGCCATAACCGGATATCTTGCATATCTGTTAACTAACATTATAAAAAAAGACATGGAAAAAGCAGTTAAGAATGATTTGGTAGAAGATAATTATGATATTGAAAATCATGTTTTAGTGGAAGTGAAATATGGGGTTAAGCAGTATATACCTGTACTGCTGACGGTTTTAATTTATATACTTATTGTCTTGCTTCAGATATCATAGAATGATAAAAAATTATACAGAAAAAAACACCTCGGAACATCTATGATCGAGGCGCTTTAAATATATATTTCAATATATATTTAAAGGGGGAATGGGAAACAACATAACAACCATAAAAAGAATAGCATTTATATAGTAGAATAGCAACAAGAAAATCCAAATATTACAAATTTTTAAAAAACCCTCTCGATTTTATGTATAAAACTTAACCCCTTACTCAATAATACTTGTGAGGGGAGTGATAATTTTGTCAAAAAAGAATAGAGACAAAAATAAGAAATTTAAAATCGAAACCTTGGAAGATAAATGGAAATATGAGATTGCTTCTGAATTAGGACTTCTTGACAAAGTTTTGAGCGATGGATGGGGAGGACTAACGGCTAAGGAAACCGGAAGGATAGGTGGATTAATAACCGTAAGAAAGAAGAAGATGAAAAAACAGCAAGAGCAGAAGCAAGAGGCATAAAAGAGATAGAAAGCTATCTCTCAGGCTGCCCCGAAACCCGAATTTCTTCGTTGTTGCTTAGGGTGAGAACTCTTACGTATTTCTTTATACGCTGCGACCTCTCACTTTCAGCACGCCTC
>JANQEZ010000231.1 GCA_028278115.1 Clostridia bacterium | reverse complement strand
CGAGAGCACCTCTCTACCATTCCTAACGACTGAAACCGACGTTTCATCACAGCTTGATTCCAATGCCAAAGTAATTATTTCCTTTTTCATCTTACTTTCTCCTTTGTTTTTCTATATGGATATAAGCCTATATTTTAATATTATATACCACTATTATTTGTATAACCATATTTTTTTATTGTATTTTAAGCTTTTAGAGGTATAGGTAACCAACAATAGAGTGAAATAAAACTAAAAGGATTTTGATATTTCATTTTAGTGATTTCAATGAATCTGTTTTTTCATTTTCAACTACTGCCCTTTAGATTTCTTTCCTTGGTTAGTCCTAAAATCTTGTAGTTCCCCATTGATAAACCTGCAATTAGGAATGTGTTAAGTACTATTAGAAATATCAATTCTAAAATTGAATTATGGAAGGATTGGCTATCATGGATAAATAAATTTATATGCTGCATTGATACAACAAATAGAGACGCCCCTAAATTCAATATTTTAGGTATTTTCTTATCTTTATTTTTGATTAAAAATATCTCCTTTACTATTTGTGTGATAAGGTTTACAGCCATGACCATTGCGCTTAGAGATGATAAATACTCTATATTAAAAAGTCCTAAATATCCATCTTCCATTTTTTTCTCCCCCTTATTAAAATATCAGGCTAGCCATATGGAAAAATATTTTAAGCTAAACCATATTTATTAATGTATATGCTGGTTATTATGATTTTTACACAAAAAAAGATAAGGATATTTTTTTATCCTTATCCTTATCTCTATATGCTATATTTCATTACCTATTATCAAGCGTTCATAATAGCAATCACTATGCTAAAACCGACTAATACTACCCAAGGGGTAAATATAGTAATAGCTGCTTTGGTCTTACTTATTTTATGAACAATGCTAATTCCAATCATGGAAACAATCAAATACCATATGGCAAATACGTCTAGGCTTCCTAATAAAGCGTATAAGGGTGTACCCACCTCTAGATTTGGAAAAGCTGATGCTACAGAGGTTGTAACCATATAGTTTTGTGCCAGTAATCCAATTATTGTTCTAATTCCCTCACCTAAAATCATTATAAAATATGAAAAAGCTATAACAGAAATACTTGCCTTAAGCTTTCCTTTACCAGCACACAGCTGAGTTATTCCGTGGGAGACTAGTCCCTTAAGGAATATGGTTACTAGTGGTGATAATGACGCAACTATTAAGCCAGAGTAAACTGAAGCCATTAAAATAGTTTCAGATTGATGTGCAATATTTGGATTTTCTGCCATTTGAACTTCTAATTGCCTAATAACCATATCTCTAAACAAGTCAATTCTTACTAAGTTTAGTAATGCAAATATTACTAAACTTAGTAACATGGGAACTAATATAGTTGGCTTTACAGCAATATCTTCCATTGCCTTCTTTGGATTAATAAATACATTTAATACTCTTGAAAAAAATGATAGCTTAGGCTCTTGTTTCTCCTGAGCTATATCTTCTGTTTTCAAATCTAAACCGTTGTTGTCACTCATATTATCTACCCCCAAAATTATTGTTTTATACTATGAGTCTATTATACAATTATATCCTATTATCTTTCAAAAAAACTTCGTCCCTTTAGTCTTTTATGATTATTCATATCTTAGTGCATCAATTGGATCGAGCTTAGCCGCCTTATTTGCAGGGTATATCCCAAAGAATATTCCTACTCCCGCTGAAAATATCCATGCTAAAATTATTGTTATGGGAGAAACTGTAGGAGGTATCTTTATAAAGTTTGATATTAAAAAGGATATGCCCACCCCGAAAACCGTTCCTATTATCCCTCCAATTCCCGATACAATAACAGCCTCTACTAAAAATTGAAGTAATATGTCGCTGTGTCTTGCACCAATGGCTTTTCTTATGCCAATCTCTCTAGTCCTTTCCGTTACCGATACAAGCATTATATTCATAACACCTATCCCGCCTACCAATAGGGAAATCGCAGCAATTGCTCCAACAACCATTGTCATTACACCTGTGATTCTATTTACGATTTCCAGCTCACTTTCAGCACTATAGCTTACGTATTTTTCCTCACCTTCATTCCCATGGCGTCTCTCTAGAAGCTTAATCATTTTATCTAGGGTTTCTTGAATATTTATTCCTTGATTAAGATTCATCTCGATTCCGTAGACCCTATTACCCCTTCCAAACATCTTTTCCAATGTAGAGATTGGAAGATAAATACTTGAAGGCTGTTCTCCTCCTAGACCTGCTAATACTGATTTCTTATCCTTATAAACTCCAACTATAATCAATGATATATTTCTTGAACCAGTGCTTACAATAATCTTTTCACCCAAAACATCAGTTCTTCCAAAATTATCCACAGCCAATTTTTCATCTATTACTACTAAATTCCTCTTAGCCTTTACATCTCCTTCAATTATGTATCTACCTTTAATTATTTCTTTTTTATCTATTCTAATATATTCTTCATTTGCACCATACATTCGTACATCTACTTTCTTTTTACCCGACATTACTTCTCCATTTGCATTTATAGAGTTTGTCATGGCGTCTATCTCATCTCCAAATGCTCTTCTTAGGGCGGATAAATCTTCGTGATTTAAATAATCTCTGGAGGTGGGATTCTTTCTCCAATTCGTTCCTAAAAATACTCTATTTACTCCAAAGCTTTCAAATTCTTTTTTCATCATGCTGTTACTACCCTGACCCAGGGCTACTACAGCTATAACTGAGGAAATACCTATTATTATCCCAAGCATTGTAAGCAGTGCCCTCATCTTATTTACCCATATGGCATTCAAAGCCACCTTTATACTTTCAAGAAAGTTCAATTTATCAACCCCTTTGTTTAGCGATATTATAGCTATGTGCTCCTAAAACTTAACCTTTTTTTGAAGTATTTCGTAAGCCAAAGCCGCAATGCCTATTTGGCTAATAGCTAATCAAGCTTTGACTATCAACTGCTTTTTTCGTATCTTCAACTATTTCTCCATCCTTAAATACAACGATTCTTTTTGCTTTTTCCGCTATGTAGGACTCATGGGTTACCATTATAATAGTAGCACCTTCTTCATTAAGCTTTTTAAATATATCCATTATTTCTTCACCGGATTTTGAATCCAGATTTCCTGTGGGTTCGTCGGCAAGTATTACTGATGGATTGTTGACCAATGCCCTTGCAATTGCCACCCTTTGCCTTTGTCCCCCAGAGAGTTCACTGGGCTTATGGTCTATCCTATCTCCAAGTCCTACCTTTTCCAATGCTTCTATTGCTCTTTGACCTCTTGCCTTAGAATTGACATTGGCATAAAGCATTGGTAATTCCACGTTTTTAAATGCAGAGGTTCTAGGTAATAGGTTAAAGGATTGAAAAACAAAACCTATCTTCTTATTTCTAATTTTAGCTAATTCTAAGTCATCTAATTCCTCGATTTTAGAACCATCGAGTCTATACTTTCCAGCAGTGGGCTTATCAAGACATCCAAGTATGTTCATCATTGTGGATTTCCCTGAGCCAGAGGGTCCCATAATAGCAACAAACTCTCCTTCTTCGATTTCTAGACTTACGGCTTTAAGGGCCTTTACCTTAATACTGCCATTACTATAAACCTTACTTAAGTCCTCAATCTTAATCATTATTTATTTCCTTTCTTGTCATCAATTCCTCTACTTACCTTAACACCTGTGCCATCTTCTATTTTTTCCGTTGGGTCTAATATTACTTCATCATCTTCTTCAATACCGTCACCAATTATTTCTATAACTGTATCTCCTTCGATTCCAGTTTCTATACTATGCTTCTTTGCTTTATCTTCTTTTACAATAAATATATTCTTATTCCCATCTTTATCGGTATATATTGTTTCATATGGTACTACAAATGCACCTTTTCTATTTGCGGTATTTATTTCAACATTTGCAGAGAAATTTGGTTTGAAATCCGTATTTTTATCATCAATATCAATTTTAACCTTCACGACGGTTTCAGTTCCTTGACCAGCTCTTTCCACATAGGCATTTGGAGATATGTATGACACAGTTCCTTTATATTCTCTCTCCTCCATACTGTTACTAGTCAGCTTTACCGCCTGCTCTAATTTCACTTTTCCAATATCGTACTCACTTATATTGGTCACTACCTCTAGATTTTCAGTATCCTTAATCCTACAAACTAAAGTACTTGAACCAATTATGTCCAGCTCTGAAACATTTAACTCTACAATGGTGCCATCTATTGGACTAACTATATTTGTTTTTCTTATATCAGATTTTTTCTTATCAATATCTAGTTCAAGGGACTTCACTTCTTTTTCCTGTATCCTTACCTCAGCTAAGTTATCTGCATCTTCATATTTTTTCTTTGCAAGCAAGTAATCATTATATGTTCTTTCCTTTAAGCTTTTGGCTTCATCTAAGTCATTTTTACTTACTACACCAGATTCATAAAGTGATTTCTTATCTTCATAATTCCTTAAAGAATCCTTATAGCTAATTTCTGCGTTTTTAAAGCTGGTTTCCAGATTTGACTTATCTTCTTTTCTAAGCTGATTAAGCCTATCCTTTGCAATTTCCAGCCTTATCTCACTCTGCTTAAGCTGATAGTTAAGCTCATCAGAGTTTAGCCTAGCTAGTAAATCTCCCTTTTTAACCCTTTCACCTTCTTCAACCAATATCTCAGATATCTTCCCTGAAATATCTGAGGTGATCTCCCTCTCAGCCTTTGATACCACTGTACCGCTTGTAAAAATATTTGATTCTATATCTTGCTTTATAATTTTTGTGGCCTTAACGGGTATACCTGTATCATCCTTTGCCCTCATAGCATTTACAGCTCCAAATGAAATAAAAGCTCCAACTACTAAAATTCCTAAAATAATTAATAATGTCTTCTTTCTCTTAAATTTGCTCATCATTTTCCCCCCAATGTATTCATTGTTGATTAGAGTTCTTTTTTTAATATTAAATATGATATATTCATATCTCTAAAGCTTTATACCCTAGAGAAAGTAATTCTACCAGTAAATAAGGCTCTATGGACCACAAGTATATATCATTATTTAAACATTATATACTACTTTTTACTAGTAATTTATTAAAATATTCTTAAAAATACTTTTATTATCTTAATTGATACTTAAAGTTTTTTAAAGAAAAATAATCATCCACCAACTATTACTGGTGGATTTTTTGGTATTGGATTTACTATGAATTATTCATACTATTTTCTTGCAAATTTAACCCCTTGTGCTAGTTCATGCCACCGGGGGTATTTGATATTTCCTTTTCGTTCATGCTATGAACCTGTTTTTCTTATATTTTGTAGGTTAAAACAGATTCATAA